>NZ_MAQZ01000071.1:0-65589 GCF_001756285.1 Frankia sp. CgMI4 | reverse complement strand
TATATTGGCTGATAGCTGGTAATATTAATAGGTCGACACGCTCGGCGAGGCCCGACGCTCGGCGAATCGTCGCAGGTCAGTGATCATGCCGGCTTGCGCCGGCACCCTGTCCTGATGAGGATGTTGGTGCCGTCCGGTCCGACGTCGTCCCTCTGTGGTGCCTGCGAGCCCGTAGGTCAGTGTGGCGCGGAGGTCCTGAGGAATCCTGTCCTGCTGCCACGAGCGCGTACCTCAGAATCTTTGATGACAGGCCCTCCCCGGGCGGTCCGTGTGGATCACTGATCGTAAGGGAAGGAGGCGGTCTTTCATGGATGTGCTGATCGACCGGGTCGCCGGGTTGGACGTGCACCGGGACACGGTCGTGGCGGCGGTCCGGGTTGGCGGGCGTGGTGGCGGCCGGCGGGGGGAGGTGCGGACCTTCGCCACGACGGGAGCGGGACTGACCCGGCTGGCCGGGTGGCTGTCGGAACAGCGGGTTTCTCTGGTGGGTATGGAATCCACCGGCGTTATCTGTAGTTTTCAAGATCGAATATAGTTGTTTTGGCAGGTCAGGGCCGTCACGGACGCGTCCGCGACGGGGSGGGTCCGCTCGGCCGGATCAGTGTGCGGACCCGGGGTTGGCGTCGAGGCGCCGAGGCAGGGATAGCGCCGCGTGGGGTCGTCCGGCGCCGCGCTGGGGGCGGTCGTCACGTGACGACTGTGTCCGGGTGGCGCTCACGGGTCGTTGGGGTTGGTGTCGGTGCCGGCCGTGGCGTTGGGGCCGAGGCGGCGGCGGAGTATCAGGTTCTCCCCGTGGGCTGCGGCGAGCGCCTCGTTCAGCGCGGTGATCTCGGCGCGGTGGCGGGCTTTGAGTTCGCTGAGCTGCGCGGTCAGTGTCCGCACGACGTTGCTCGGCTGGTCCGGTTCCGCCGGTCGGGATGGCTGGGCGGTCTGTGTCGCGCGCAACTGCTCGATCCGGCTGCGCAGGCCGGTGTGTCGATAGAGGAAGTCCAGGGAGACCCCGGAGCGGGCGGCCAGGCCGCGGAAGGTGACCGGCTCGTCGGCGGCGCGCATCTCCTCGAGCGTCTTTTCGGCTCTGGTCACGGCGGTGGCGGTGCGCGTCGCGGTGGCCCTGCGCAGGTTGTCGAGGTTACCGGCCATCGGGCTGGCCTCGTCCCAGGTCGCCGGTCGCGCGGCGGGCCGTGGCGTCGGTGCGGGCGACGACCCCGGCGCCGCGGACTGGCTGCCCCTGCGCGGCGGTGTCGGCGTCGAGGGCGGCGATGACCGCTTCGAGGGCGGCCGCCTCGCGGTGGCGGCCGGCGAGCCAGACGTTGTCGGTGCCCATCGGGGTGCCGGTGCGGGCGGTGAACGCTGCCTGGCGGGTGTCGATGAGGGTCAGGGTGCGGCGGTGCTGGGCGCGCAGTTCGGGCAGGAACGTCGCGTCGGTGGTGAACTTGTCGCACGTCAGGCAGGCGTTTCCCCGGTCGCAGGACTGCCGTGGTGGCAGCAGGCAGTAGCCGTTCGGCAGGATCCGGTCGGTGCGGCTGTCGAGATGCAGCAGGTCGTAGAGATCGGCCGCCGGCATGGCGAGTTCGCGGGCGTCGGCTGTGCGCTTGCGGTAGCGCAGGAACTCCGCCTCGTGGGTCTCGGTGAGGGTCTTCGCGTAGTGCATCGTCATCGTCGGGGACAGATGCCCGAGGTAGCGCTGCACGACGTGGATCGGCACCCCGGCGTTGAGCAGGCTGGTCGCCTTCGTGTGCCTGAAGCGGTGCGTGCGCTGGAAGTCGACCAGACGGCCGACGTCGTCGCGGATATCGAGCCGGCGGGCCATCTCGGTGAGCATCCGGTGCAGGGTGCTCGACACGTAGGGCCGGTTGCCGTGGCGGTTCATCTTCTCGCCCAGGAACAGGTAACGCGGCGTCGCTCCCGGCGCGCCGTGGCGAGCGATCCATCCGGACGCCCATTCCTGTTGCGCGCGGATGATCGTCACGATCTCGCGGTCGACCAGGACCGTGTCCGGCGCACCGTCGATCTTGGTCTGTTGGTAGCGGAGCCGGGCGGCGAACGCGTCTGGCTCCTCGTCGGACGGCGCCTGCATGGCGAGCGCGCAGAGCGGGTCGTGGTCGAGCAGGAGCAGTTCGCTGATCCGCCGGCCGAGCCGCGTCTGCAGCATCATGATCCGCATGGCCTGCTCGTCGCCGAACCCTCCGTCGGCCACCGGATCGCCGAGCATCCCGATGCTGGCCATGATCTGCGTGAACGCGGCCTCGGGGATGACGTTTTGCTCGGTGTCGCGGTGCRCCACGGGGCGGGGGATCTCGCCGCGCCGGTAGAACGCCGCATGCTGCGGTCCGAGGCGCAGCCAGCCTGGGTCGCCCAGTGCCGCCGCGGCCTCGTGTTTGTGGTCRTGCATGAAGGCGTAGAACTGCTCGACAGAGATCAGCAGGATCTTCATGTGGTTCGCGGACAGCGGCTGTCCCTCGGTCGGCCCGCGGCTGGCACGCGAGGCACGGACGTGGCCGAGGTAGTCGAGCATGAGGGCCCGCACCCCCTCCGGTGTGTCGGCCAGGTGGGTGGGACGCCCGCCGCGGCTCGCGAGGAACGCGTCGAACATGGTCATGGCGAACACCCGCTGGCCGACGGTCGACCATCGCAGCGCCCCGGTCTCGAGGCTGATCTTGCAGTACCACTGCAGGCCGAGGCGCAGCCGGGACGCACTGACGCGCTGGAAGTAGATCGCCTCGCGACCCTGGGGCTCGTGCGCGCGCAGCGGGATGCGGGGATCCTCGACCGGGTTCCAGGACTCCCGCTGCCACCAGGGTCTGGTGTCGTAGGCGAGGGCGAGCAGCCGCAGGAACCGCACCAAGGTCTCCCGCACGGTCTGCGTCGAGCGCGCGGTCGGCAGCCTGCCCTTGCGCCGGTGGACCGCCAACGAGAACTGCTGACACCAGTCCCGCGCGGGCAGGTCCATCAGCGAGACGGGGCCGCGAGCGCCGAGGTCGGCGACGGCCTCGGCGAGGCGGCGGGTCAGCATCGCCACCCCCGGTAGCGCGATCTTCCCGCCCAGCTCGATCACCCTCAGGCAGCACCAGGTCAGCTCGCGGCCCATCGGCTCCGGCAGTCTCTCGACGAGGATCGCGTTGCTCGGGGCGGCCGCGGTGAACGCGTTGCGGTAGCGCTCGGGCACCGTCGCCGCCGACAGCCGGCCCAGCCGCAGGTCATCAGGAACCGTCGCCCACAACTGGTCCAGGATCACGGGGGCATATCCGCACCCCGCGGCGGCCAGGTTGTCCATGACTTCCTCGACCGTGATGTTCACGAGCACGGTCCGATCTGCCCGCCGCCGGCCACGGCCTGGGGGCGCCAGCCGGCGGTGAACGCCCGCCAGCTCGCCGCTGCTCGCGCGTCGGTGTCCTCGGTCACGTGGGCGTAGATCTCCAGCGTGGTCTGCACGTCGGCGTGGCCGAGCCGGCGGGACACGACGTGCACCGGCACCCCTGCCAGCAGCAGGGCGGTCGCGTGCGAGTGGCGCAGCCAGTGGGGCGCCCAGCCCGTCGGGACCTTCCCGGCGAGGTCGCGGCGCAGCCGGCGGACCAGGTCGTAGACCGTCTCCGGTCGCCACGGCGCGAATCGCGTCCCGCCCGCGACGTTCACGAACACCGGCGCCGTGTCCAGATCGGCCACTGCCTGGTCGACGCCGGCATCGCACAGCTGCCAGAGGTACTCGCCATAGAGCCGGTCGAGCACGTCCGACACATAGATCCGCCGGTAGCGGCCGCCCTTGACCCGGACCCGGTGCGGATGCTCCCGCGGGACGACCTCGAGGAACGGGGTGTCGCCGCGGCCGGTGTGCCAGTCCCGGTGCTGCAGACCCAGCGCCTCACCCAGGCGCAGGCCGCTTTCCGCCAGCAGCGACCACAGCAGCCGGTCACGCACCTGCCCCTGCCACCTGCCCGTGGCCGCGTCGAACGTCGCGCACGTGTCGCAGATCAGCTCGATCTGCGACGGCGTGAGCACCGGAGGTGCCTGCCGCGACGGGGTGCGGACCCGCACGACCGCCCGCTCCCGGCCCCGCCTGCGCGCGACGTGCTCGAGCATCGGCCGGTAGGCCGCCCGCCCGCCATGCACCAGCCGAACGAGGTCGCCGCCGAGCGGCACGCCGTTGAGCTCGTGGTAGCGGTAGCAGGACGTCATAGCCCGCAGCCGGTTCGCGACCGTCGACTCGGCGACCCGCGCGGCCCGCGGCTCGATCGACACCACATCCGGCCCGTCCCCGGAACGCAGCCACGTCAGAAACCCGCCGACCCCCGCCAGCGTCACCGCGTCCCAGGCCAAGCCGAACAMCGCCAGATAGCTCCACCACAGCGCGAGCGCCCGCGCATACGAGCGCACCGTGTTCGGCGAGGAGYCCTGCGCCCGCAGATACTCCAGGAACTCCTCCGCCGGCCCGACCACCCGGTAGTCCGGTCCGAGCACCGTCCAGCTCGTCGCACCGTCCGGCAGCACGAGCCGCTGCGTCCGGCACGGCTCCACAACGTCCGTCACGTCTCGTAACGTATCGACTACAGATTCGCAGTCCGTGACCGACACGCCGGACCGATTCCCGACCCGTCAACCTCCGTCACGGACGGCCTTACGGCGACGCCTGATTACGCCTGACTACTGGCGCCCGTTCTACTACCTGCTCKAGGCCCGCGGTCTCACGGTGTGGCTGGTTAACGCCCGGGACGTCAAGAACGTCCCGGGAAGACCCAAAACGGACAAACTCGACGCGATCTGGCTGGCCAAACTCAACGAGCGTGGCATGCTACGGCCCTCCTTCGTGCCGCCACCCGAGATCCGCGAGATCCGTAACCTCACCCGGCTGCGCCTGGACCTGACCGCCGAGTGCACCCGGCACCGGYTGCGGGTCGAGAAGCTCCTCGAGGACGCCCTGATCAAACTGTCGACGGTGCTGTCGGACATCTTCGGGGTCTCCGGTCGGGCGATGCTCGACGCGCTCGTCGCGGGCGAACGTGATCCGAAGAAGCTCGCGGCGCTTGCCCGCGGCCGGGTCAAGGCCACCCAGGCCGAGCTGGCGACCGCGCTGACCGGCCAGTTCACCGAGCACCACGGTTACCTGCTCTCGGTGCTGCTCGCCCAGATCGACGGCCTCGATCGGCGGATCGCCGAGCTCACCGAGCGGATCGACACCGCGATCGCCGCCCTGCCTGCCCCGGCCCACGCCGCCGCCGACGCCGCCCGCGGTGGCGAGACCGGCCCCGACGGGGACGCCACCACCGGGACCGGCCAGGGCGGCGGTGGCGCCGCGGCCCGGCCCGGCCTGGACATCCTCGACCGGCTCGACGAGATCCCCGGCATCGCCCGCCACACCGCCCAGGTGATCATCGCCGAGATCGGGACCGACATGGCCCAGTTCCCGACCTCCGGCCACCTGAACTCGTGGGCGAAACTGACCCCCCAGACGATCCAGTCCGGCGCGAAAAGCCGCACCGGGCGCACCGGCAAGGGCAACCCCTACCTGCGCGGCGCCCTCGGGGAGGCCGCCATGGCGGCGGCGAAGACGAAGACCTTCCTCGGCTCCCGCTACCGGCGCCTCGTCAAACGCCGCGGCCATCTCAAGGCCCTCGTCGCCGTCGCCCGCTCCATCCTGACCATCGTCTGGCATCTGCTGAACGACCCCACCGCGCGGTTCCATGACCTCGGAGTCGACTACCACGCCAGCCTGCAGAGCAGGGAACGCCGCAAGCGCAACGCCCTGCGCGAGCTCAAGAGCCTCAACCTGAGCGCACAGGAGATCACCGCCCTGCTCGCCGCGGCCTGACGGCCGCCGCGAGCGGAACGCCCGACCCGGCGGCCTGACGGCCGCTCTGTCGGGGCGACGACCGGACACGCCAGCACCGCTCACCGTCAGAACGGCCAGCCGGCAGCCCACGGGATCCGCCGCTGTCGCGCGCACCAGCGGCCAAGTGCCCTGGCGGGCGCGAGCGTGCCCACGTTCAGTTGGTATTTCCGGTCAGATCACGAGGACTCGTGTGGTAGCAGCGTGTCAATCTGACACCAGCACGCGCTCCCTGGACCGTCCGCCGTTGAAACGGACGGTCCGGCCGCGACGCTTCCCGAGTCGGGGCAGGTCAGACGGCTACATCAGCGGATTCCGTCAGGTTCTCCGGCCCATCTGTAGCTACCGGTGTAGCAGCGGCCCACGACCATCCGGGAGTGATGCGGCGCGCCGGACCGCGAGTGCGAACATCGCAGGTCATGAGGCTTCAACGGCCCGTTCAGAGCGGTGCGGCRCCGGATCTGCGCCTCGTGACGAACGCTTGACCAGGGCTTTTGCGCGACGCCGGATGCGATGGGGCGCGGTGCCGAGGCGATCGAGCTGGCTCGACTGTTTTGCCGCAAAGCGGACGGTCTGTCGGAAGTGTCTRTGCAGGTCAGCGGGGTGCGCGGGCGACCGTCCGCCGTCTAACTGCGGTCGCCGTTGCTACAGACGTTGCTACATAACGATCTTCAAATGGCCTCAAACGATCTCAGTCGCGAGGTAAAACCCCTGATCAGAGGTGGTGGGCAGGGGCGGGGTCGAACCGCCGACCTTCCGCTTTTCAGGCCGAAATGACCGTCATTTCGACGTCCGCGGACGTACGTTTTCGGCCGTGGAAGGCCGCCGACGTACGCGCCGGTTCGCCRGCGTTGCTACACCCGTTGCTACACCTCGACCCGTCCTTGACGAGGGTGCGGCTCGCACGGCAGCGCATCCGCTCGACCCCACGCCCGTGTGGGTCCGCGCGACTTGCCGGTGTCTGTGYCCCTCCGACGTCGCCTGGGGCCGCCCCGAGCCCGAACTCAGCACGAGGCACCGTCCTACTCACTGCCCTGTCCTCCCCCACTCCAAGAAGATCGGTTTTGCGGATGCCGGGGACAAGCCGCCGGCCATCTGCGATCACTGGCTGGCTTCGGTGCAACGCCGCCGCAGGCTGGCCGATCGGGATGGCCGTATTGCTGTCGGTCAGGGGTGGTACCCAGTGAACGGCCAGAGCGAAACCTCAGCCGCCTCGCCCTGCGAGGACTCCTCGGGCTCGGCTGGGCCCGCGTACGCCGTGAAGCTCGTGACCACAATGATCGGGATCGTCGTGGGATTGACGTTTCTGTTCGGGTTCGGGAACTCTTTCGCCCTCGGCCTGCGTTTGGGAGTTCCGGTTTTCATCGCCCCCTTGGTAGCTCCCGCGGTGGATTTGTCCGTTGTCGGGCTGCTGCTGGGTACCCGTCAKATGGCTCTGTACGGCGGCCCCGCCGACGTGCAGCGATCCGCCCGGCGCCTGCTCATCTTCGCCAGTCTGGTCACCTTGGCTCTCAACGTCGCCGAGCCCCTGATTGCCGGCCAGTACGGCAAAGCCGCGTTCGACGCCGTCGGCCCACTTCTGATGATCGGCTGGGCCGAGGTTGGCCCAGGTCTGATTCAGGCCATGCAGACTACCGGGGCGCGCGCGCCCCTGCCGACCTCACGAACCGCGGATGATTCGTATGAGTCGATGCTGATGGACCAACCACCGGTGCCCGCGCAGCCTGGTCAGGATGGCAGGGCGGAAGTGCTCTCGGCAGACGAGACACCCTGTCGGAACGGTCTGGGTGCGCGGGAGCAGGACCTGCTCCACCGGGCGCGAGCCGAAGACGTGCTGCACTGGCAGCAGCACCAGCGCCCGATCTCCGCTGAGACGCTGCGTAAACGGCTGCATGTCGGCGCCGGTACTGCCCGCAGACTGGTCGCGCAGCTACGCAGCGACATCCACGCCCAGATCGAAGGCAATGCAAGGTCAGTCGGCGGTGAGCCCCAGCAAGCATTCTGATCGACAGAGACTGAGCGATGCCCGTGCCCGCAGCTGGTCTGGTGGYACGGGCATCGCTGCCGAGCTTCCCCTGTAGGGCTRCCGGCCAGTTATGGAAGCTGGGATGTCTTTAAGGTGCGGCAATAAGCCCGAGGTAGATGAGCCTGAAGAGCATCGCTTGACGGCTTACGACGAAGCGCCCAGCGAGCAGCCCGGCCAACTCTTCCTCGCTGCCGACCGGGCTGTTTCGGACTGTGGTCTCGAATGCTGTTCTGACCCATTTGGTGGGCATGAGAAGTGCTGCGGCGAATGAGTTCGCCTCGATCTCTTCCTGGTCTGTAGCCATAGACGACAGGCCATCCCGGAAGTTCACGCGGGCGCGTCCGTCTAGGTAGACAGTTCCACGATGTAACGTGAAGTGTCCAATTTCATGGGCAATAGTGAATCTTTGTCGGACGACAGCGTTGGCCGCATTGACGATGATCATCGTCCGGTCGGGCTCGCGGAGGAGTACGCCCGAGACCTCGTCGTCGCGGAACGGTTCCTGAACGACGGAGATCCCCTCGGCCGCTGCGATCTTGTCGACTGGCACGGGTGGAGCGGCGACGGCATGACGGGCGAGGAGGTCATGRGCTGCGCGCTCAGCGTTGCTCGCCACGGTCCTGTCTGCCTGTTCTATCTACGCCCCGACGGACCCAGTCAAGCACATGAGCAGGTGGCGCCAGGTCATCGAGGTGCGCGAGAGCCGGCGACGGTGTCGGCGGGGCGGGCAGGAGGTCGCGTGGATCGACCCCGATCGCGTGCGCCAAGTCGAGGAGCTGATGGTAGAGCAGGCGCTGCCGCCCCTTCTCAATGTTGGCGATAGTCGRGCGGCTGATACCTGAACGCTCGGCGACGTCGCGCTGGGTCAGCGAAGCATGTCGACGTGTCTGGGCTAGCCGCTCTCCGAACTCCTGGTAGGCGGGCTCGATTGTCATCCTTGACCCCGTGTGCGAGTGACGCCAACATCATGTGATTGATACAAACATCCTGGACCAGGCTTGCTGTCCTTGTCAACATCCGTGGTACGGTTGCGCCGCCCTTTGATMGACTCCTGGAGGGGGGCACCCGAACGACATGAAGATCACTCATGACGATCTCGCGGTGTTTGCCGGACGCGTCGTGAACCTGCCGAAGGCGACTGCGGACGAGGATCGGAAGCAGGTGAACCACCTCCGCGAGCGCCTGCACGCGCATATCGCCAAGCACCCAAACTTCTCGCTGGTGAAGATGCTTCACGCGGGCTCRGTCGCCAAGGGGACCGCGCTTCGGAACGTCCTCGACTACGACGTCRCCGTGTACGTCCGCCTGGCGGAAGCCCCGCAGGACGGCGCGGAGCTGGTGGACTGGCTCGCGGAGCGGCTCCGGGAGGCATACGGCGGCTTGATCGACCCGTCACAGATCGAGGCGACGACCCACTGCGTCAACATCCACTTCAAGTCCAGCGGCATCGACGTCGACGTCGTCCCGGTGCTGTACGAAGGCGATCCGGACGACCGGGGCTACCTCGTCTCCAAGAGCGATGGGCGCCGGCTGCTCACCAGTGTGCGACTCCACCTCGACTTCGTCCGCGCCCGCAAGCGCGCCTGCCCTACGGACTGGGCGCAGGTCGTGCGGCTGGTGAAGTGGTGGGTCCACGCGCAGAAAGACCGAGACGCGGACTTCCGCTTCAAGTCGTTCATGGTCGAGCTGCTGTGCGCCCACCTGCTCGACACAGACAAGATCGTGTTCAGTGACTACGTCACGGCCCTGGACGGCTTCTTCGACTTGGTGGTCCGGACCGAACTGAACGAGCGAATCGCCTTCACCGACTACTACCCGGCCTACGCCCTCCCACGGCAGCGGACCGACGTGATCGAGATCTTCGACCCGGTGAACCCGGAGAACAACGCGGCACGCCTCTACACGATGAAGGACCAGCAGAGGATCGYCACGGCCGCCGAGCGGGCACTGKACGCGATCACTGAAGCCCGGCACGCCACGACGAGGGCCCAGGCCATCGAGTGCTGGCAGGTCGTCCTCGGCGACCGGTTCCGGGGTTGATTATGACCATCACCGCCACGCTCACCRCCAACGAGACCTTCAGCATCGCCTCGGCGCGGTATGTCGCATCCAAGATTGCTACCGACCTGGCCCAGCTCCAGCGGTACTACGGCAAGCCGTCCGACACAGAGATCATTGACCTCGCAGCGGAAGCCACAGCCTTGGCCCACGGGGGCCACGTGGACAAGGTCATCTATGGCTTCCAATGTCGCGGCGCCTGGATTCTGACCCTGGAGTACGTCTTCGTCAACGGCACACTCACAACCGACGACCGCGCCGGAGGCGTGTGCCGGCACGCCGACGTCGTCGACKCCACGTTTACCAGCTACCTGATCCATTCACCCGCCTGGTGGCGCCTGGACGCCGCGATCCGCGACACGATCGAGAAGTCGCTGCCGATCGTGCGGACCCCGGCGGCGGCGCCGGGGTACTCCGGCGGCTTCCACACCACCGACCGCACCTACTCCGCCCAGGGGACGGGGTTCACCAGGAGCAGCTACCGCCCGCTATGAGCACAACACCCGCCGAGATCTTCGACGACGACCTCGATCTCCCAGACCCGCTCGCCCTCCGGCGCTACACGGCGCTGGTCGGGCTCGACCACATCAAGACCCGCCTCCTCAAGGAAGCGGAGGTCATCCTCAAGCCCTCGCTGTTGGAGGACTGGAGCACCGCCATGCACGGGGCCGTGCTGCCCGCCGTGAGGCTGATGGCCCACCGCCCACCTTTGATCATTTTTAGCGGAGATGTCGGAACCGGAAAGACGACGCTCGCCGAGACCTTCGCCGACGCCATCGCTCGCGAGCATCACATCACCGTGCGCGTCAAACGGCTCAGCTTGCGCACCCGCGGGAGTGGCATCGTCGGCGAGATGACCCGTCTGATCGGGACAGCGTTCGACACGATCATTGCCGAAGCCCGAGCAAACCGTGGCCGCCGGCCACTCATCCTGGTGATCGACGAGGCCGACGCCCTCGCACAGTCCCGCGAAGCCAGCCAGATGCACCACGAGGATCGGGCCGGCGTGAACGCGCTGATCCGCGGTATTAGCCAGATCGCCGCGGAAGAGCTCGCTGTTCTGGTGATCATGTGTRCCAACCGTGGRGACGCGCTCGATCCCRCCATCCGCCGCCGGGCCGCCGCCGAATTCGACTTCAGCCGGCCAGACGACAGCCAACGCGGCGCGGTCCTCGCAAGGATCTTCGATGGCGTCACCCTCAGCGAGGGGGAGATCGCAACTCTCGTGCGGCTCACTGGCCCGAATGGACGTGGCTACGGCTTCACCTACTCCGACCTCACCGACCGCCTCGTTGCCTCCACCTGCCTGGCCGCCTACCCCGACCAGCCTGTCACCGCACAGATGATCATCAGCCAGGTCAAGGCGAACCCGCCCACGCCCCCGTTCACCTCGCGCCACTGACGCGCCATGGCAGCCGACAGCGRCAGGCCCAGCGCGAGCGGCGCACGCGTCACCGGCGATGACCTCCAGTACGCAGTCGCCTGGCACGCCGCGCTGCGCACCCTTGTGCCACACTCGGSCGCCAACGCCGTCACTGTCGAGGCGGTGACGGCCGGCAACGTGGACGACGTCGTCATCGGGAAGGCCCACGGGCCGGACGACTACATGCAGGTCAAGGCCAGCGTCACAGCCGAGAAAGCAGCGACCATTGAGTGGCTGACCGCGCTGTCGGGCAAGCGAGGCCCCAGCATTCTCCAGCGGTTCTACCGCACCTCGCAGCAGCTGCGGGTCGACGGTGCCCACCCGAGGCTGACCCTGGTCACRAATCGGTCCATCCACCCCGACGACCCGGTGCTCACCCTGCGAGACCGCAATGATCACTTGGCGGATCGGCTGTGCACCGCGACTAATGCAGCTACAGCGGCCGGACGTCGAAACCTACTCCGTCACCTCGACTGCACCGACGACGAGCTGTACGAATTCCTGTCCAACCTGCGGCTACACACCGACGCATCCGAAGCTGCCTGGCGCGACTATCATATCCGAGACATAAGCCACGCGGCGGGTGTCCAAGCAGACGAAGTCGCCTACCGGCTCGGAATCGCCGAAGTTCGAGAGTGGGTCAAAACCAGCCGCAGCCAGAAACGACCAGCCGACATCGCGGCCGCCATCGACCGCCTCGGCATCCGGGCGCAAGAGCCATTCACCATGGTTGCCATCAACGCCCTCGACGAAGGCTTCACAAACCCGGACGCCCGCGTGACGCTCGACTGGGTGGACCGATTCCGAGGAAGCGAGGCCCGCAGCCGACGCGGTCTCAAGAACCCCAAGGAATGGGAAACAGTTCTTCGGCCACAACTCATCGACGCTCAGCGGACGTTGCGCAGCCTCGGCGCGAAACGCATCCTCATCACCGGCACCATGCGACTGCCGACCTGGTTCACCGCTGCCGTCATGTTCCAGGAGACAGCCGGATTTATCCCCGCCAAGACCAAGGACGGCCAACTGTGGCTCAAACCCGGCGGAACGATCATGCCCGCTTCCATCTGCCTCTCGTCATCGATCGCTGAACTTCGGCCAGGCAGCGAGGTCGCACTCGCGCTCGCGATCTCCGCCGACCTGACCCCAGACGTCACCAGCTACATCGCTAGCACTGGACGCGATATACCCATCATCACGATCAGCCTGCCCTCCGGAATCTCGGGTAGTAGCATCGCCGACAGAGATCACGCATATGCCGTCGCGTTGGCCGTTCGCGAYCTGAGCCGGCAGATCGCGCGCCGTGTCAATCCGCCAATACTCCACCTCTTCATGGCGGCGCCATCCGGCTTTGCGGTGCTACTCGGCGGCGTGTGGGATCGGGTTCCCGCCACCCAGACCTACGAAGACCTCGCCGCGTCCGGCTACGAGCCGGCGTTCTTCCTGCCCAACTGAACAACGCCCGCAGCATCGATCTCCGCCGGGACCTGCGGCAACGAGCTACCCGTCGGCACGGCGTGTAACCACACCGTGCCCCGGATGGGCGATCGACGGCCCTGATGCCGTGTCCGGCGCGCAAGATCACGAACAGCCATCCAGAACACCGGAACCCCCGAAAAACCCGTTCCTGGTCCGGCTGTCGTGAAGTTCAGAAGAGGCGAAAGCAGCACCGGATCTGCGGCATTGACCGGACGRGAAAAACGGAGCAACCACACCAGGAGGAGAGCGAATTTCGCGGGCACCGGCGGCGGTCCTCTGAGCAGGACCTGATTCACCGAGAACGCGCAGAGGACACCCTTCACTGGAGTACACACAGCCGGCCGATCTCCGCCGAGACCCTCCGTAAACTGTCAAGGGCCATTGAGAACGGGCTCTGGCACAAATTCCGTGATGGCCCGGTGGGCGGGCCGGCGCGAGGCCTCGTGGATCATGACGGGTGGCAGTCCTTGACCCGATCCATGTCCTGTTCCCTCACTTCGCCGGCTTGATCGTCGAGGAGATCGTGCGTGCTGGGCGGTCAGTGCGTGTGCTCGCCCGGAGCCGGGCTACTGCGGGGGTGTGCCCGGGGTGCGGCGTCGAGTCGGTGCGGGTCCACAGCCGCTACGAGCGTCGGGTGGCGGACAGTCCGGTCGGCGGTCAGGAACTGGTGGTGCACCTGCGGGTGCGACGGTTCTTCTGCGCGACCGTCGATTGTGCGCGCCGGACGTTCGCCGAGCAGATCCCCGGGCTGACCGTCCGCTACGGCCGGCGCACCCTGCTGCTGGGGCAGGTGTGGGAGTCGGTCGCGACGGCGCTGGGCGGCCGGGCCGGGGCCCGGCTCGCCGGGCGGCTCGTCGTCGCGGTCAGCCGGGCGACGCTGCTGCGCCTGGTCCGTGCCCGTCCCGACCCGGACGTCGGGGCGGTGCGGGTGCTCGGGGTCGACGACTTCTCCTGGCGGCGCGGGCACAGCTACGGCACGGTCCTCGTCGACCTGGAGGCCCACCGGGTGATCGACCTTCTCGCCGAGCGTTCCGCCGACGCGTTGGCAGCGTGGCTGGACGCCCATCCTGGCGTGGGGGTGATCTGCCGGGACCGCGCAGCCTGTTACGCCGAAGGCGCCGCACGCGGCGCGCCGACCGCGACGAACGTGGCCGACCGCTGGCACCTGTGGCACAACCTGTGCCAGGCGGTCGAGCGTGCTGTGGGCCGGCTGCGGCCCCAGTGGCGTTCGCCGTGCCCCGAGCCGGCCGCGGTGGCCGTACCGGTCGTGCCTGTGGAGCTTGAAGGCGCGCTCGCGGCGCGTACCCGAGCCCGCCACTCTGAGGTCCACGCGCTGGTTGCGACCGGACTGCCGCTGTCCCGCATCGCCGAGCGGCTCCGGCTCAACCGCAGGACCGTGCGCCGGTTCGCGCGCGCCGCCACCCCCGAGGAGCTGCTCGGCTCGGGGCCCGCTGGCCGGCCCAGCGTCCTCGACCRCCATGCCGACTACCTGACCGCCCGGTTCACCGAAGGCGCCACGAGTACCAGCCTGCTGCGGGAGGAACTGCGCGAACGCGGCGTCCACGTCAGCGAACGCACGGTGCGACGGTTCGTGGCCCGGCTCCGCGCCGGCACCCCCGTCCCCGAGCGTCCGACCGACCCCACCCGCAGGGAGGTGACCGGAGCACTTACCCGCCATCCCGACGAGGTCGACGACGGCGACAAGGCCCGCCTCGCCGAGCTGTGTGACCGCTGCCCCGAGCTGGCCTTAGCCCGTGAGCTGGTCGCCTCGTTCGCCKACCTGCTCGTGCACCGCCGCGGCCTGGCCGCGCTGCAGAGCTGGACCGAGCGGGCTGAGGCCAGCTCCCTGCCCGAGCTGGCCAGGTTTGCCACCGGACTGCGTAGCGACTGGCAGGCGGTCACCGCCGCGCTGACGTTGCCCTGGAGTTCCGGCCAGGTCGAGGGCCAGGTCAACCGAATCAAGATGCTGAAACGCCAGATGTACGGTCGAGYCGAGCCCGACCTGCTCCGCAAACGCGTCCTCCTCGACCGTTAAAGATCAAGGTCCTTTGTTCACGGAATTTGTGCCAGAGCCTGAGAACGGCCCGGTGGCGGTCATGGTTCCGGCCCGGTGGTGGCCACCAGATCTGCCCACTGGCGGCCACCGTTTCGGCGCGGCTTTTGTGTCAGGCCAGGGCTTTCACYCCCTTGCCTGCGAGGGCTTGAGCGAGGCGGACGCTGTCGCCGCTGGTCTGGCAGAGGTGGGCGTGGTGCAGGAGCCGGTCGACGGTCGCGGTCGCGAGGGTCTTGGGCATGATCTCGTCGAAGCCGGCGGGGTGCAGGTTCGAGGAGACCGCGATCGACCGTTTCTCGTAGGCGGCGTCAACGAGCCGGTAGAGGCCTTCGGCGGCGTCGGGCCCGACGGGGAGCAGACCGATGTCGTCGACGATAATCAGGTCGGCGCGGAGGATCTTCTCAACGGCCTTGGTGACGGTGTCGTCGGCGCGGTGGGCGCGGACGAGGACGCCGAGGGCTTCGAGGGTGAACCAGGCGACGTGCAGCCCGGCCTCGACGGCGGTCTGGCCGAGGGCTTCGAGCAGGAACGTCTTGCCGGTGCCGGCGGGGCCGGCGATGACGAGGTTCTCGCGGCGGTGCACCCATTCCAGGGTTTGCAGGGCCTGCTGGGTCGGGGCGTCGACGTTCGCGGGGTGGGGCGGTCTCGGGTAGTTCCTGTCCGGTGAGGGCGCGGTAGATCGTGCTCAGGGGTGCCCAGGCAGCAGCGCACTCCGCGCGGCCGGGGCGTAGCAGYCACGGCGGGCACACCTCGACGTCGATCTCGGCGTCGAGGATCTTCTCCAGCGCGGTCATGACCCGTGGCTGCGGCCGAGCGCTCTCACCGTTACTCATGCGGCGACGCCTGAGGGCGTCGCGAGCCTGGTGGTGCCGACCTGCCTGTCGCTGTGAATCGCAGGAGCCGAATCAACCCTCCTGTCACAATTTGGTATGACTATGCTTCACTTCGTAGTTGCGTCAGACCCTGGGTTCACCGGCAGGCGGGATGGCTGGTGAGACGGGTTGGTGGCGAGGGGGGCTTGGGGATGGAGGAAGGGTCTATGGCGGGCGGGTCGGGTGGAGGTTCGTTCGAGCGCCTCGACCTGACGCCGTCGCCGCGGCTGCTGGAGGTGCTGGGCGACATCCCCTATCAGCCCTGGCAGTGCTTGGCCGAGTTGATCGACAACGCGTTCGACGACTTCCTCGCCGATGATGAGCGGGACCCGTCGAACCCGCCTGCCGTGCAGGTGACGCTGCCGACACCCAGGACAGTTGAGGGCGGCGAGATCGTTTGCGTGTCGGACAACGGTCGCGGGATGAGCAAGGAGGATTTGGAGCGGTCCCTCCGAGCTGGTTACAGCAACAAGTTCCGCTACGGAACGCTCGGCCTGTTCGGCATGGGGTTCAACATCGCGACCGCGCGTCTCGGCTCCCTCACTGAGGTGCGTACCACCCGGTCGGGCGACACCGACTGGCTGGTGGCTGAGATCGACTTCCGGCGGATGGAGCGGGAGAGCACCTTTAGCATCCCGTTGAGGCGAGAGCCAAAGGATGACCCGGGGCTTCACGGGACCGAGGTGACCGTCAGGCGCCTTCGTCCGGAGACACGCGACCGGCTACGCCGGCCGACAACCGTAGCGCAGGTACGTGAGCGCCTCGGCAAGGTCTACTCCTACTTGCTCCGACAAGGGAACGCGGTTAGAGAACTGCCTGAACCGGTGTTGGCCGGCCGAGGCTTCGGGCTCTATGTCAATCAGACGCGGGTGAGGCCATGGCTACCTTGCGTATGGTCGCCGAGTCGCGGTGTCGATTACCGTGGCACCCGGGTTCCAGCGGTCATCGAGATCAACCGTGAGCTTCAGCCTGCGTGGGCGTGCATGAGCTGCGGCCATTGGCATCAGCATGATCCCGAGCGGTGCTTGAAGTGCGAAAGCGAGAATCTGGAGCTTCGCGAACGCCGTGTCGTCGGATGGGTCGGCCTTCAGCGTTATCTGGACAAGAACGATTTTGGTATCGACCTGCTCCGCAATGGCCGAAAAATTTTGATGTCAGATAAGAGTCTTTTCTCCTGGGAAGATCCGGACACCGGCGATGTTTTGCTGGAGTACCCGATCGAGTTTGGTAGTACAACCGGCGGCCGGATCGTCGGCGAAATCCACCTGGACCACGTACCAGTCCACTATCAGAAGAACGATTTCGAACGAGGACGCGAGTGGCTGACGGCAGTCCACATCGTCCGCGGCGAGGGCCCCCTTCAGCCTCGGAAGGCACAGGGAAAAGGTTTCAGTGAAAATCAGTCACCTCTCGGTTGGATCTTCAGCGCCTACCGTAGGAATACCGCGGGTCTGAAGCGCCTAATTCCGGGTGACGGCCAGAATCCGCTGCATGAACGCGCCCGCGAGTGGRCTGTCCGGTTTCGGCAAGGTCAGGCTGACTACCTTACCGATGAGCGGTGGTACGAGGCGGCGGCGGAGCACGATCGGATAAGGACCGGCCAGGCGGACCCGCCGTCACCCCCTCCGCCCGGGAACCAACCCGGCGGAACGAAAGACCCAGGTCAAACACCGGATGACCTGCTCACCCGGACCGGGCTCGGCGTGTCGCAGCCTGCTACCGGCGGTGGGCCTGCTCCGGCTGGCCCCGACCCGCGTCCGGAGACGGAAGACGAGCGGTTCCGCCGATACCGGGYGGCCGCGCGGCGGTTGCCGGACCTGTGTGGTGATGTTAGCCTTCCGCAGCTTGGCCGTCGCAGGGTGGTGGTCTATGAGACCTCCGAGCGGCTCATTGACGCGAACGGGCAGGAGACACCATCCTTGTCCCGCAGCGCACGCGGGGAGCTGACCATCTTCGTCAGCGGTACTCACGCGGTTTTTCGTGAGTGTGGTCGCGACCCGCGCGACTACGCAATTATGACGCTAGCGGAAGGGCTGCGAACCGAGGCTCGCAGCAACGACGCCATCGCGCGTGTGGCCGCCGACATCACTGAACGGCTGCCGGACCAGAGGTTCACCGACGCGGCGCTGCGAGAGCGTGTCAACAATCTGCTCCAGAGTGTCCGGGAGACGATGGCGCCCGTCGCAGCAGACCATGCTGCGGCTTTGTGGGCCTGTCTGCCAATCAGTGAGAAAGAGGCTGCGGAACGCAACGCTGGAGCCACCGAGCCGCGGCTTGTCTGGCCGGAAGCGACAATGGATGGGCGCTTCGTCGCTCATATTGGTGCGGGCGCCGTCGCGGCGATCATCCGCGGACGACCCGATCTCGTGCTGGACGGAATCGTCTTCGGCACCACGTGGGCCACCTGGCCCAGCCATGACGCCAAGGCACGTCAGGTCGAACGCCTCGCGCGTCGCTTCGACGCCCTCGCGGAGTTCATGTCGAGTACTGACGCCAAGAGCCGTCTCGACCTTGCCATGGTCCGGCTGGTATTGGACATTCTAGACCAAGAGACCAAGTGGGAGGAGGTGGAGTGAAGACTTCCTTCATGGACCCCGCGTTCCTTCACGAGATTGGCCCTGTCGCGTTTGCCCGGCAGGTGGAGCGCCTGCTGCGGCATCTGGGGTTCACCAACATCGTCAATATCGACGGTTCCAATGATCAGGGTGGCGACCTTCTCGCCGACCGCCTCGGCGAGCGGTGGGTTTTCCAGGCAAAGTGGAAGGCAAGGGCGGCGGTACCATCTAGCGCGATTGACGAGGTCGTTCGGGCGCGCGCTTACTATCAGACGGATCGGGCTGCCGTCGTCACAAACTCCCGCTTTGGTCCTTCAGTTGACCGACGCCGCGACGAGCTGCTGCGCGTAGGGGTGCGGGTCGACCTGTGGTCAGGCAAGGAGCTCGTCGAGCTCTACGCCGACGAGCGCGTCACCCGTCCGCGCTTGCCTGAGCGTCCCCTACGGCCATACCAGGCGGAGGCGTTCCAGCGGTTGGTAGAGGATCTTGAGGAACACGGTAGGGCGTTACTCGTCCTCGCTACTGGACTCGGGAAGACCGTCATCGGTGGTGAGGTCATTGCTCGCCACCTTCGCCGTCGGCCGRCTGACCGTGTCCTCGTCGTGGCGCACACGAAGGAGTTGGTCGAGCAGCTAGAGCGGGCGCTATGGCACCACGTCGGTAAGGAGACCCGTACCCAGCTCCTGACTGGGGACCACAAGCCGGACGACCTGCGCGGGATCACCTGCGCCACCGTCGCGAGCGCTCTGTCCTATGTGAAAGGAGGCTATCGACCGGGGCTGGTGWTGGTGGACGAGGCTCATCACGTCGCCGAGGACGGGCAGTTCGCGGAGCTACTCGATCTCCTTCGTGACGTGCAGCACTTCGGAGTTACCGCGACGCCCTGGCGTGGAGACCGGTTCGACATCCGGCATCGTTTCGGCGAACCCAGTTACACCCTCGGCATCGAGGATGGGATGCGGCTCGGTTACCTCGCCGAAGTACGGTACCGCCTGTTTGCCGATAACATCGACTGGGATTTCGTTCGGGAAGCGAGTCGTCACCGATATACCATTAAAGATCTTAATGCTCGGCTATTCGTAGCGGAACGCGACGAGGCAATCCGCGATCAGCTAGTAGACACCTGGGCACGTACAGTTGAGCCTCGCGCCGTAGTGTTCTGCCGCACGATCGAACACGCCGAACGGATGGCCACCCTCCTTAACGGAGTGCCGCAATGGCGAGGAGCCGAGGCAGTCCACGCAAGCCTTGACCAGCGAGACCGGCAACTTCGCCTGATGAGGTTCCGCTCCGGTGAGACACCGATCATCACCGCGGTCGACATTCTCAACGAAGGCGTCGACGTACCTGACGTGAACATCATCTGTTTCGCTCGCGTTACTCACAGTCGGCGGATCTTCGTTCAACAGCTGGGTCGTGGCCTGCGTCTACGAGAGGGCAAGACGCATGTCGAAGCCCTCGACTTCGTTAGCGACATCCGGCGGGTCGCCGCGATCATGAATCTGCGAGAGCGGGTGTCCGCCGACGAGATCGAGACGCTACGCTTGTCCGGCGCTGGCACCCGGTTTGAGTTCATGGACCGAGCCGTCGAGAGCCTAATGCAGGAATGGATCAAGGACGCRGCAAGCCTGGAGACGGCGCTGGACGAAGCACGACTACAGTTCCCCTCCCCTGAGGTCTTCTCGGGTACATGGCATGAGTGACATCCCCGAACCGCTACGCCGCGAGATCATCGCGGAGATCTTCGACCGAGCCGACCAGCTCGACTGGGATGGCCTCAGCCAGGCGGAGCGCTCCAGGGCCTACGACAGCTGGGTTGATGATCCCCAGATTGGGGYGGTCCTTCTCCGCTTCCTCGCTCCCGAACGCGCCAGAGTGTGGATCAAGGACGTGCCGATGAAGCACTACGATCGCGCCCGCCGCGGTATCGGCCCCTACGCCCCCCTGGTACGCCGCCGGCTTCCTGGGCCCGATCATCTGGCTCGTCAGGTGCTCGGCCCTGGCTGGTCCATCCGGGAGCAGACCATTCGCGCTAAGCCCAACCGCTGCGAAGTCAGCGACGGCCGCACCGATCGGTTGATGATTTGGGGGAAACCGGCCAACTTTCGCGCGCTGATCTGGGCGGGTATCAACGCTGAGGTCGACCACGAGCCCACGCCCCTCCTCGTCGTCGTCAGTCGCCAGGGACAGCGGTTGAGCGACGGGGAGATCACCCGGCACGCCCTTCTGGCAAAGCAGGCGGGACTCGAAGTTCGACACACCACAGTGCGTGATACTCCAACCACGGGGGCGGACTGACGATGCGCGATCCAGAGGTCACCAGCAGGATCATGTCCGCCGTCAGGTCCCGGGACACCAAGGCCGAGGTCGGTCTCCGTCAAGCATTGTGGCGACGTGGGCTACGTTACCGTATTCGTAGCCGTCTACCTGGGAAGCCCGACATTGTCTTCCCGACACCTCGTGTGGCCGTCTTCGTTGATGGTGATTTCTGGCACGGTAATGCCTGGCKGGTRCGCGGCATGCCGACCTTCGATAGTCAGTTCGAGCGGATGAACAACCCTGACTTCTGGCGGAAGAAGATCCGGAACAACATGGCCCGCGACGAGCGGGTGACCCATGAATTGCAACAGGCARGGTGGACCGTCTACCGAGTCTACGAGTCACGGCTCCAGAAAAACCTCGGCGACGTCGCGGACGAGGTCGAATACCTCGTACGCTCCCAAGCCTCTCGACACACCTGAAAAAATTCGACATAATAGGCCTAAGGTGGACAACTTTCGGGAAGTAGGGGCGTGGTGGCCGAATGCCAAGATCGGTAGAGATCTTCGCTGGTGGTGGCGGTATGGCGCTCGGTATGCGTAACGCCGACTTCGAGCACGAGCAGCTTGTCGAGAAGGAGTCCAAGCCCAGTCACATCCTCCGCGCCAACGCCGAGCGTACCCCATCGCTGTGGAAGAGTGACAATGTCCGCGAGATGGACGTCCTCAAATGGTTGGAGGAACTTGACGATCTACATCTTGATGGTGTAGATCTTGTCGCCGGTGGGMCACCTTGCCAGCCGTTTTCGATCAGTGGGGTACATGCGGGCCACAACGATAAGCGCAACATGTTCCCCGCCGCGATCGAGACGGTTCGCAGACTTCGCCCGAAACTATTCGTGTTCGAAAATGTGCCAGGACTGCTGCGACCCAATTTTCTACCATATTACAACTACATCTTCGACCAGCTCTCCAACCCAGATATCATGCCCCGAACCGACGAGTCGTGGCAGACTCACTGGAGCCGAGTAAGGCAAGGGGATCGCAATGGACTCGCCTATCGAGTCTATCGATCCAAGATCAACGCTGCGGATCTTGGTGTCCCGCAAGTAAGAGAGCGCGTCTTCCTTGTCGGCATTCGAACCGACGTCGCGAACTTCGATAGTTGGCCTGGTATTGCGGCCAGCCATAGCAGGGATCAGCTCCTACGCGCGCAATGGTTGACAGGGGAATATTGGGAAGAGCACGAGATTCTTGAACGGCCAGACATTCCGCCGCGGCTCGCTGCGCGGGTACGCACGCTCCGCCAGCAAGAATTTGATACGGCGGATCAGTTTCGCTGGAAGACCACACGTGACGGGTTGTGTGGCCTACMGGAACCCATCGACAATGTTGACCATGAGGAATTCGTCAACCACCGCGGGATTCCCGGCGCGCGCACCTACAAACGGCATACCGGCGGATTGATAGACTGGCCGGCCAAGACCCTCAAGGCGGGAGTGCACGGGGTCTGCGGAGGGGAAGCGATGATCCGCTTCCACGACGAGTCAGTCCGCTACTTGACCGTCCGAGAAGCAGCTCGAATTCAATCATTCCCGGACAACTATGAGTTCCCAGCGACACGGACGGCGGCCATGCGGGCGATCGGAAACGCCGTAGCCGTAAGCGTGGCGGAACGAATTGGCCGCAGCCTCCTCGAACACACCGGTCTACTGRAAGCGGAATAGCTATTCGGTTGCACCCTGATTAGGTGGCTTGCCAGACCCCCTACGGTCCCAAGTGGCTGACCGAGCTCGGGGCTTGGAGTGCCGCGTGCCTGTCGCTGCGTCCAAAGGGTCAGGCCCGTTCGCCTGCAACATCCTTCCGTTTTGGGTGCTGGAGGCAGGCTCCGGCATCGATGGTGGTCGCGGCGCGGATCAGCATCCAGGCGAGGGCGTGCGCTTCCTGCGCGGTGAGGTACTCGATGCCGCTGCGGGTGGGCGCACGATCACCGAAGTCGGCACTGACGACCGCGGGATGGACGGTGGACGCCGTCATCCGCTGTTCGACCCGTACGCGCAGCAGGCCGCTCGCGGACCGCAGCCCAGGTATCTCCGGGATGTCGATCTCCGCGATCTCCGCAATGTGGTGGTCGCCGGGGCCACCGGGTTCGGGACGGAGATGGCCCTCTGGAAGCTGGCACCACGCGGGGCAGGAGTCGCTGGCGGTCACCGGATCACCCGCTGTGTCACGACGCCGCTGCCTGCCGAGGAACGCATGCCGAGAGGGGTGTGCCAGACGAGGCGGAGGTTCCGTCCGGCCACTGCGAAGATCCTGACGGCGTCCTCCGCGTGGGCACACGACGCGTGAAGGGTCGCGCCACCCGCGATGACAAAGGCGTGGTCGTCGAACTGGAAGCCCCAGCCGAACACCGCATCCTCCAACAGACCGACGTCCTGCTCGACGAGCGCGAATAGACGGGGCGCGTGCCTGGCGATAAACGACTCCAGCACCCCGGGCACATCTTGGAACGCTCCGAGCCAGGCAACGTCAGYCCGGAGTTGATCGTCGGGCTCGGCACTRAACTCAATGGTCATGCAGGTCGGTCCTTTCCAACTACACGCCGGGCGGGGCAGCTCCACGCCACCAGGGCAGCCGACATCAAGACGGTCCTTCGTGGCGGACGAGCGGACACTGTCACACCATCGCCCGGACAGCCGCCGGCGTCATTCCCGCCGCGACGAACGATCTGCTCGCGCGGCATCGTCTACGTGRCCTGCGCGAATGCGGAGACTGAGCGCTATCTCTTCGTGGGCGTAGCCCACGTCACGCACGTCTGCAAAGCGAGCGCGGCCGGATGCGCCGATCACCTACCRTCACGGGCGTCCGGACTGGCTGTCGGTCGTGGTGTCGGTACTGGCAGCATCGTGGAGGTGCCGGACGAGGCGATGGCAGGATCAGCGACGACCATGCTGGTGGTGATTCGCGGCAACTCGGGAGCGGGGAAGAGCTCGGTCGCGCGGGCGCTACGAGCGCGGGCTGGGCGTGGTGTCGCGCTGGTGGAGCTTTCCGACCGTCCTCCTGGTGCACGTGACGTCTGCGGCGGCGTGGATCGTTGATCCTTCTGGGCCTCTAACCTTTCATGATCTCTACGTTCGGGACGTGGGGATGTGAGGATGCGTGGACCGCAGACGGGTCGTTGGGCAGATACGAGTGCAGGAGATCGTCTTCGGTGGCGGTCGCCGGGCGTGGACGATCCTGTGGCCCGAGGGCGCGGTCTACGAGGACGCRGACCGGTTCCTGCGTCGGTATGAGGGCGAGCCAGGTACGCAGCGGACGTACGCGTACTTGCTGGTGGATCATCTGCGGTGGTTGGAACGCGAAGCACTCCAGCTTGAGGCAGTGCGGCTGCGGGATCTTCAGCRGTACATGGGGATCGTCGGCGCCGAGGTGCGGATGCCGCTGGGCGAGCCATGGCGGGTCGGCAAGCGGCMCTACAGCGCGACGACCTTGGGCACCGCGGCATCGGTGCTGAAGGGCTTCTACCTCGGACTCTCGGACGAGCATCGCCACGTCGAGCTCCGGCGAGACCTRGACCAGGTTCGATTGCCCTCGAAGTTGGACCGGAACAGGTCGTTGCTGGGGCATGTGACCTCGACGATGCCGGCCAACCCGCTGGCACCGGGCAAGGGCACCCAGCGGCATCCGAAGATGCTGCCGGACGAGGGCCGTGGCCGGCTGCTGCGGAGAGCGACCACGGCTCGCGACCGCATGATCGTCACGTGGCTGTATGACGGCGGGTTCCGGATCGGCGAGCTGTGCGGGCTGCATCTCGCRGACCTGCACCTGCGGGAGAACGCCGGCTGCGCCCAGGCGCGCGGCGCCCACGTGCACATCTGCCACCGCGAGAGCAACGTCAACAAGGCCAGGGCGAAGACGAAACACCCCTGGCAGTTGGTGAACGGGGTCGTACAGGGCGGGTTGATCCGCCGGGTCAGCCCCGAGATGATCCACACTTACTTCGTCTACATGACCAGCGAGTACCCGCGCTCCGCGGCGAGCGGCCACGGGATGTTGCTGGTGCAGCTCGCCGGTGAGGACCACGGGCAGCCGCTGTCGGCCGCGGGTGCGCGCAGCATGTTCCGCCGGGTCGGCCTGCGGGCCGGGCTCGGCCGGGTTCACCCGCACCAGGCGCGGCACACCTTCGCCACAGCGGTCCTGGACGCCTCGGGCGGCAACCTCACGATCGCCCGCGACGCCGGCGGTTGGGCGTCCGCCGCCACGGTGGACCAGATCTACGGCCATACCGACATCCACGATCCCCAGTTCGACGCGGCCCTGCGCAAGGTCTGGAACCAGACGTGACCGAGACCGCCGCCCGACTCGCCCTGCCGCGGCCCAGCCGGGAGTCGCGGGACCGGTTGGAAGTTCTGACCGCTCTGATCGGCGGGCCGGGTTTCGACCCGCTGTTTCGGGACGATGTCATCCGCGTCCCGCGCGACCATCCGGCGCTGCACTGGAACTGCCTGATCGAGGGCTGCGACGGTTACATCCGTGCCCGCGAGCTGTGCGGGAATCACCTGATCCGCTGGCGCGAGGCACAGGCCGCCGGCGTGGAACGGCTGGAGTTCCTGCGCACCGCCGCGCCGGTCGCCGCGCAGAAGCGGCTGGCCGCGCCTGGCGGCTGTCGGGTGCCGCGGTGCGGCCGGCCTGCGGAGCGGAAGGTGTTCGCCGAGTTGTGCGCCTTCCACCTGCGCCGCTGGCAGAAGCGGGCCGGGTCTGTGCGCGTGCTGGAAGACGGCGAGTTCGAGGCGTGGATGGTCGTCCAGGCGCCGCGCGCCTCGTTCGGCGCGTGCGCCGCGCAGTGCTGCACGGATCTGGCCCGCTCACCGCTGCGGCTGTGTGAGGACCACGAGAAGCTCTACCGACGGGCTGGGCGCCCCGGCGGCGCCCAGCTGCCATCCAACTGGGGCCGCTGGTTCGATCGCCGTGGTCGCAGCGTCGCGGTCTCCTATGACGACGAGCCGGCGTTTCGACGCTGGTGCCGCCAGGTGCAGCCGGCCGCCCGGCCGGGGCAGATCAGCCTGCACGGCCTGAGCCCACTGGTCACGGCGGAACTGAAATGGGCCCTGCATGCCTACAGCCAGCGCAGCGATCACACCCGGTGGTGGATGCACGCGATCCTGCGAGTCGTCGACGGCTGCCGCGGCCTCACCTCGATGGCGGACTACGACCTCGTCGGCGCAGGCGCGCACGAGCGGATGATCGTGTCCGAGATCCGCCGCGATCTGGAGATCGTCTACGTGGCGCCGAGCGAGAGCAAGACGGCCGGATACATCGACTTCGAGCACTTCGGCCGCAGGATCACCCATCTCAACAGCAGGTTCGACCTGACCCAGATTCCGCAACGGTGGCTCCGTGATCTGCTCTGGGACCACCTCGCGGACCTTCTGCGCTCGGTCGACTGCCCCCGCGGCCGGGGCACCTTCTTCGCGATCCGCGTCGCGGTCCAGGAACTCGGGGCGTTCCTGGAGGCCAACGCTCCCGCCGCCGGCCAGGACCCGTCGCTACTGCGCGCGGCACACGTCGATCAGTTCGTTGCCGATCATCGTCGCCGAGCCCGAGACCAGCTACCGGCGCTCCGGCCCAGCTACCATGCCAAGCGGCCCGTCGTCACCGACGTCAACTGCAAGAGCACCTTCGAGATTCTTCGCAGGATCATGCGGGCGGCATTGGAGTCCGGTCGCACCGAGCAGATCGGGCTGGACCGGGAGTTCGTCGCCGCCTTCCCCACGGGAGACAAGCCGATCTTCCGGCCTCGCAGCCCCTACACCGACGACACCGCCCGCGCCCTCGCTGACCCAGCCAACCTCGCCCTGCTCGACCAGACCGACATCGAAGGCCGGGGAGCCCGCGACATCTGGGAAACGATCGTGGTCACCGGGCGGCGGGCCGGCGAGGTTCTCGGGCTACGGCTGGACTGCGTCGGAATCTACAACGGCGTTCCGCTCCTCTGGCACGATCAGACCAAGGTCGGCAACTACAACGAGGCCATCCGCATCCCCGACTACCTTCACGAGCGGCTGCGGGAACGGCAACGCACGACCATCACCCGTTTCGAGCAGCGCTACGCGCGGACCCCGACATCGCAGGAACGCACGACCATGGCGATGTTCCCCCGCGGCCACAAGAACCCGCGTGGCACTCACGCCGTCAGCTACACCTGGTTCCACGGGCACTTCCGCCGCTGGCTGCACGGCCTCAACCTGGGCCCGGCGGTTCCGCACCAGGCCCGCCACACGCTCGCGACCAGACTGCTGGCCGCCGGCGCCAGCCTGACGCACATCAAGCGCTACCTTGGCCACGTCTCCGAACGGATGACCGAACACTATGCGAAGGTCGCGCTCAGCGACCTCGACGACGTTCTCCAGCAGGTATGGGTCACCGGCCCCGGCGCGCCCCAACCCGGCCAGCTGATCTCCGACAAGGTGACACCGCTGCCGCACGAGCAGGTCCACGCCCTCGCGATCGATCTTGGACGGCGCGCCACCCCGACTGAAGGTGGGATCTGCACCTACCAGGTCGTCGTTGACGGCGGCGCCTGCCCGTGGAAGCTGGACTGCGAGCACTGCGACAAGTTCGTGATGACCGGCGCCGACCTGCACTACTGGCGGCGCAAACGCGAGCAGTGGTACTCCCTGGCCGAACGCGCACCCACCGACGAGATGGCCGACTGGCTGCACCAGCAGTTCGAGCCCACCGCCCGCGCCATCATCGGCCTGGAACGCGCCCTCGCCGGACTCGGCCTGCTCGACGACGCACTCGCGCTGGACCTGCGCCGCCCCCAGGACTACTTCCACCGCCTCTGGACCACCGGCTTCCGCACCACCGACCTGGCCACCATCGGCGGCGCGGACGCCAGCGCATGACCAACCTGGACGCGGGAGTAGCGCGCACGACGGCCGCCAACCAGGCCCGCCAGCAGGCCACCCGCGACAAGCTCACCCGTGTTGAGGCGACGCTGCGCACCCTGCGCCGCGAGCGAATTCCGATCACCTACCCGGCCGTCGCCCGACGGGCCGGCGTCTCGCGCACCTTCCTTTACCAGAACACCGACGCCAACAAACTGATGACCACGGCGATCGCCGCCAGCGGCGACCAGCGACGCCGAACCCAGGAAGCACACGACGCGCAGGTCGAAGCATCCTGGCACCAGCGGGCTCTCAACGCCGAGGACGCCATCAAGGTCGCTTACGCCGAAATCGACACCCAACGGGAACGGATCAGCATCCTCCTCGGACAACTCCGTGACCTGCATGCCGAGTACACCGAGGGCACCGCCCAACGCCTCGCAGAGGAGAACGGCGCGCTCAAGCAGCGTGTTCGCCAACTCGCCGACGGCAACCGGAGCCTGGAGCAGAAGTTGCACGCCGCCCGCTCCAACAACCGCTTCCTCGACAAACGCCTCGCCGACCTTGAAGCCGAACTCGTCGACGCACAGTTGAACCGACCGACAGGCTCCCGACCTGATCGTCCTGATCGGTGACCTACGCGGTCGGAAGCCACCCCGCCCTACAGGGGCGGACCCCCGGTCATTCCGGCGCTGACGATCGCGACCTGGAGACCATGATTCAATATGCGCTTCGATCGATGAGCGGATGATGAGCCGACCGCCGGCGCTGACGGGGGTTCTGGTAGACAACGCTCGTCGGCTCCTCGCCGGCACAGGCACGTCTCGGCGGCTGGCGTGTCAGGCACCGATATCAACTCGCCGCCTCACCCAGGGAGGGCAATGACCGGGCTGGGGGCTTTGGCCGCCGCGGGCGGGGTGCGTCTGCTCGCGTCCGTGGCTTCGCCCGCGGCTCGGGCGCTCGCGCGGAAGGCGACGTTCCGGCGGGCGGTCTGTCGCCGCGTACGCAAGCGGGTCAAGTGGCCGTGTCCGTGGCGCGCCTATCGGAAGTGGCTCAAGACCCTCACGGCGGAGGAGCTCGCTGCGCCGGTCGAGGAGATCCAGGCGCACCTGGCCGCTCGTCTCGACGCGATGCTGGCCGCGGCGTCGACAGACTGGGTGCAGTCGCCGGAGCACCTATCACGGGCACTGCGTTTGGTTGAGTTGACGTACCCGGCGATCGCCGCCGGACTTGGCGACGCCAATCGGACGGCGATATGCGAGAGCTGGGCGCAGCAGCGCAGCTTGCAAGTGCGGGACCTGCTCCTCCAACTGGTCGGCCCCGGCGCCGGGCTCAGCTCGCCCGACCTGGCCTGCGCCCTGGAAGCCCGCTCGCGAGCGCGGCGCGCGGTACGCCTGCAGCCCTATGAACTGGACGAGGACACGCTGGCGCCGCACTTCGCGCACGTCGAGATCGTGCAGGTTCCGGCGGGCGAGGTCCGGGTGCTGCTTGGCGACTTCGGCTCCGGCAAGTCTGAAATCGGCGAGGCCTGGCACCGGGCCCGCATCACAGACCTCGCCGCGCACGAGTCGGCGCCGTTCCCCGTCTGGTGCAACGCCCGCGACCTCGTCGCCGAGTCGCTGGAGGCTGCCGTTGAACGGCAGGTGGGCGCCGCGTGGCGGCACGGCCGCGGCGCCGCCGCCGTCGTCGACGGCGCCGACGAGGTGGACCCATTCACCGCGCAGGCGCTGCTGGAAGCGGCGCGGACGACCGTTCGGACGTTCACGAACGTCCGCATGCTGCTCACAGCGCGGCCCGGCGTCCTCGCGCCCACGGATGCAGAGGAGCTGACGGCGCCGCTTCTGGCCGATGACGAGGCTCAGAGCCTGGTTGAACTGGCAGGGGGGCGAGCACACGACACGTGGCAGTGGACGGCCAACATGCGCACGACCGTCGCGCGGCCGTTCTTCGCGCTCGCCGCCGGCGCGATGCTAGCGCGGGACGAGGCGCCGCGCGGTGAGGCCGACCTGATCCGGGGGCTCGTCGAGGACGCTCTCAAGCACGGGAAGCAGCGCGCGGCGGTCACCTCGACCGAGACGCGATCGGTCCTCACAGCGATGGCCGTGGCACTCACCCGCTCCGGCACCGACGGGCTTTCGTTCGGCGACCGCCAGATCGCTCGGTCAAGCCGGCTCGTCGCCGACGCCGTCGATGGCACGGCCCGGTTCTCGCTGCCGATCTTCCAGCACTGGTTCGCGGCCCAGGCGCTCTTGTCAGGAGATGTGCCCGCCAGCGAAGTCATGGCTGACGCGATGAGCTTCAACCGATGGCGCTGGGCCGCGGCTGTGGCCGCCCTCAGCGCGAACGGGCCTGACGCCGTTGACGACCTGCTCACCGCGTGGGTCGCGGCGAACCCGGGCGCAGCCGCCTGGATCCTCAAGACGGCCTTCGCCGGTCACCGGGACTGGCGCGCGCCGGACGACAAAGCGCTCGACCCGACGACAAGCGGCGCGCGCCTGCTCCGCGCGCTGCGCACCTGGACTGACGCGCTAGGAGGCCTCGCTGCCGACACCGTCCCGTGGCCGGTCGTGGCAGGCCCGGTCGAACTGGGCGTCGCCGTGTCTGGGCCCCGCATCGACGTCGGGTTCGCCAGGTCCGCGCCGGCGGCGGATCTCGTAACCGAGCTGCCGCAGGGAGTGCATCCATTGGCTGGCGGATCGACGGTGGGCTGGTCGGCGTGGATCAGCGGCGGAGCGCCCGAAGGCGACGTCTGGCCGTGGACCATGGTCCGCAACCAGGTCGCCAAGGCGACGATCGAGAGGCTGTCCTGGGACCATCGGCTGGGTGCCTCGGACGGCGTGTGGGTCGCCGAGCACCGCTTCGACCTCGCGCGGCGGCTGCTCAACCGGGGCTCGCGATTCCAACAGCCGCTGCCCGCCGAACGGGTACGCGCGCAGGCCGTAAAAATCCTCGACGCGGTCGGCGGGGCACGCAACGCGAGGATCGTGCTCAACGGCCGGAAGATCGGCGGCAGTGACCTCGACGACCTCGTCCGCTGGATCGACGACAGTGCCGCGGAACACGTGGAGTCCCACCTGCCAACCGCGGACATCGAGCATCCGACCGGCGGGTGGGTCTGGGACCGGTTCTCGCCACAGCGACTCATGGAGTTCGAGGTCGAGGTCTACGGCCGCGCCTGCGACGCCTACGACGAGGCCGCGGCGCACGCGTTCGCTCGACTCAGCTGGTCAATGCCGGGTGCGGCGCTCGCGCCGTTCGGCGTCGTCATGGAATTCACAAGCGCCAGCGGCGACCAACCGCCGGGCCTATCGCTGACGCGAGTGCCGGTGGCGCTGCTCCCACAGTTCGCCGCCGAACGCGAGCCGGCCATCCGGTCCGCATCCGGCCGAGCGATCATCRCTTACGCCGAGCCGGAACCGTCAGCAGACCGGTTCCCGGCGATGCTCGGACAGGTACGGGCCTGGCTGGCGCAGCGCGGACGCGAGTCGACCGCCAGCCTGGGCTGGGCCCACACCGCCGCGGACGACATGGCCGAAGTCCGACCCGCGTCCAGCGTCGCCGCCCGCTGGCTGAGCGACGACCTGAAGAATCTAGGGCTGGCCACCGGGACTTTCCCCCAGCTCCGGTAACTGCGGAGCGAAGGAGAGCACCGCCTCGATCACATCCGATCATGGTCAAGCGACGCCGATCTCTCCAGAATCATGCTGGAACCCGTGCTCATTTCTCCCACCCGATGACCGTTGTCGGCCGCCTGCGCGGCGCTCGCTACCGACACCCGACTCTCGGGAAACCGTGTAAGGCTTCGCATGCGACAGCCCACGTCGCGAACATGTTCACGACGTGGATGCCCAGCCTGGAGGCGACTCAACACTTTTGGCGGTTGGTAAGGTCGAGCAGGACTACCTGCGCCGGGTGGTGCTCAGAGAACGGGACGATCCCGGCCAGGGCCCCGGCAAAGTTGTCGCTTAGCAAGCAATCTTCATGATCGTCTCCAGTGGGCGTTCGGGACGGCGGGCGTGATAACGGATTCCCGCGGCGATGTTCGTAGTACCGGCCAGGCGCAGGATCGTGATCGCGAGGTTGCGCATGCTGGCCATGACCTGGGGCGCGTTACCGGTCCGCACCTGATCGAGGTCCTCGCCGAACGTGACGTCGCGGACCCAGTGCAGCCGGTTCTCCACGTRCCAGTGCTCCCGGGTGAACGCGGCGAGCTCAGCCGGGCTCGCCTGATGGGTTGGCAGGCTCGTGACCAGGTAGGCGACCTCGGTCTCGACCAGCCCGCCGGTGAGTGGCTGACGTCGACGAGTGATCCGCACCGCCTGCACGGCGTGCGGGAACAACAGCCCGGCGCGAACCTCGGTGGCTTTCACCGTGCGCCGTTCGCGGCGGCCGTGGCCCCGCTCGACGGTCCGCGCGCTGGTCCTCACCTGGCCCCAGGGCAGAGCCGCGAGCTGGGCATACAGGCTGGGCTGGTTCGCCTTCACCGTCAGGACGTAGTGCGCCCCGCGGCCGACCAGCCAGCGAGCGGTCTCGGTCTGGGTATGCAACGCGTCCGCCGTAACGATCACACCGGCCAGGTCGAGGCCCGCGAGTAGGACGGGTAGCGCGGGGATCTCGTTCGACTTCGCGTCCACCGCGACCTGGCCGAGCACCACACCGGTGTCATGGTCGAGCGCGGCGAGCAGATGCCGACCCGCGACCTCGCCGGTGCGGGAGCCACGCAGGGTCTTGCCGTCGACCGCGACCCGCCGCCGCGTCCCCTCCCGCGGGCTGGTCACCGCGGCGGCCCAGGCTCCCAGCGCCGTGTCCAGCGCATCAGCGTCGAGGGCTGCGAACACCCGGCGGAACGTCGACTCCTCAGGCACCCGGACGATCCCGAGCGGACCGGCGACCGCCTGACCGGCATCAGCGGCCCACTCGCCGATCGCGGTGAACGACCGCGCGCCAGCGACGACCGCGCAGGTCGCCAAGGTCAGCACCACGGCCAGGCTGTACCGCCGCCCTCGGGATTTCCGTGGATCCGGCACCCGGCCGAAGACCGCCAGCAGACCCGACAACGAGGACGGGCCCTGATAGYCGTCAGTGACAGCRACAGCCAGCTGATCGAGAACAGGAACAGGCGGTGATACTGGTACGGCGGGCACGGCACCTCAGGTCGATCATGATGGCGTAGGAACCTCCATGATCTCCAGGTGTCGTGCCCGCACCCATGAAGCCCCCGACCGCGGGCCGGTCTCCCGCTACACAGCCCCACCACAAACCCCAGGCCTGACCCACCGCCTACGCGTCAGCAAACTTGCCGGGGCCCTGCGATCCCGGCGGGTTCGCTCCGGCGCTGATCGATCAGACCGTGCGTTTCTGTCTTGATCATGGTTTCCACGTTGTGCTGGAGGGCATCCTCACCGCGGCCCGCTACRCCAGCATGATCGAAGGACTGCTTGGTGCGCATCAGGGCCGGAGTTTCGTCTTCTACCTTGACGTGTCGCTGGAGGAGACGCTGCGTCGTCATGCCACCCGGCCGCAGGCGGCCGAGTTCACCAGCGAGGACATGCGCGGCTGGTACCTGCCCCGTGATCTTCTCGGGGTAGATGGCGAACAGGTCGTCCCGGAACACTCGACGCTCGACCAGACGGTCGCGTTCATCGGAGCCGCCGCCGGGCTTGTACCCGCGTCGCCCATCCGGGCGGCACCAGGCAGTCCTGCCCCATGAATCGCGCGACGGGTGCGGGTGTGCGGGATTCRTGGCCTGCCGCTCCAGACCAGGTGTCGGCTGGCCGCAGCCCATGATGCTTCCGCCAGTCGCTGYGTGCTTAGGGGATCGTGGCCTTCTTCACCGTGCCGCTGACCGCTGGCAAGCCAGTCAGCGGGGCCGATGTGGGAGGCCTGGAAGATCCACTTCAGCTTCGTAGAGGTCCTCGAAGGCGCGGACCGCCGGATCGGCTCGAAACGCGGCGAGACGAGCGCGCAGGTGTTGGACCCGGTCGGAAGTGCGTGCTGATCCTGCGCGGGCGTCGAGGCGGACGACGTGTGAGGCTTCCTCGACGGCCCGGTGGAGATCGCCTGTCTGCAGGTAGGCCTCRGCGAGCCAGGAGCGGTAGAGGGCGGCTTCGCGGGCGTGGTCTTCGTCGCAGCGGGCGACCGCGTCGACCAGCAGTGGTTCGGCGCGTTTCGGGAGGCCGAGTTCGACGTAGCAGCGGCCGGCCATCATCTKGATCTCGTTGTCGTCGAGCCAGTACACCCAGGTCGGTTCGTCGTCAGGGTGGCGCTGCTCGTAGTGCCGTTCCACCGCGGCGAGCGCCTTCTCCGTGGCCGACCGGTCGCCGGCCTTCGCATGTGCCCAGGCGATCCGTTCGTACAACAGCGCCAGAGTGGCCGGTGTGGCGGAGTCCTCCGCTCCGCGCAGGGCGGTGCGGGCCAACAGGATCGCGGTGCGCGGGTCGTGCTGATTCGCGAACTGGTAGCTCAACGTCGAGATCAGGTTCGCCGCGACCGGGCTGTTACCCGCAGCGTGCGCGGCTTTCACTCCGTCGAGATAGAAACGGCGCGCGGCCTGGGTGTGGCCGGCGTCCATCGCGACCCATCCGGCGAGCTGGCAGAGCTCCGCGACCGCGGACTGCAGCCGACGTCCGAGATGCTCATCGTAGATCGCGTCGCCGAGCACGGCGGTCGTGGCGGCGACTTCCCGGGAGACCAACTCGTGCAGGTCCCGGCCGCCGACGAAGTCATCCAGACGGCGCAGCTGCACGACCCGGCCTTCCACCGTGCGGGTAAACGCCTCGCCGATCCGCCTTCCTACGCGGGTCTCCACGACCTGGGGTGGTTCGGTCACCAGCCACTCGTGCGCGCGGCGCAGAGCCGTATCCGCGTCGATGTCCTCCTCTATGGGATCGTTGCCAGCGGGCGCGACAGAGCTCACCCGGCCCGGAAGAGCGGGCACACGCACGTGTTCGACACTGACCGGCTCAGGCCGCGGTCGGCTGCTGATCGCGGTGGCGTTGTGTGCGGTGCCGTCCTGCGCCGGCCGTGGAATGCTCTTGTGGATCTGCGCGATGAGGAGCAGATCGTCGTGGGGCATCTGCTCGCGATCATCAAGGTCAATGAGGTTGTGGATGCTGGTGCCGTAGACCTCGGCGAGCAGCGCAAGGAGCTGGGGGGTCGGCCGGCGACGCAGGGGCAGCGGCCAGTTCTCCAGCTCGCTGAGACGGGGGCCGGTCATCGGGGCCTTGYCGTGCGGGTCAAGGCCGGTGCGGGCGGCGTGAGCGTTGATACGGCCCGCGGCCTGTTGCTGAGTCCAGCCGTGCGCGATCCGGTGCGCGGCGCGGGGACGGTAGTGGTAACGGCGGGCGAACTCGATCGCGATCTCGTCGTGGGACATGCCGACGGCGCGCATCCGCTCCCGCAATTCGTCCTGCTCGACGCGATGGCTGGGCGTGGCCACGACGATCGTGAGTCCCTTCCGTGACAGAGTGTCATCTCGCGATTCCGGAGGCCTGTCCACGGTAGTCGATCGATCACGCCCCGGGGAGGCAGGGGCGGTATCGCCGCGAAACGATTGCTGCCGCCGTTGGTGTTTTCCCAGCTCACACGGGGTCGAGAAAGACGAACAGCTTCTTCGCGTTCGAGGGAATGACCGGCGGCACGGCTGGGGCGATGGTKTAACGGTTCCACTTTGCCTACCGTCAGTGAGGGCCGTTCCCATGACGTGGATCGCCGACGCCACACTCCGCGACCATCCCCCCGGACCCGGCGCCACCCGCACCGGCCGGATGGAGCCGGCGGTGTCGACCGGCCAGAGGCCGCATCGGAGTAGCCGGCTGGTCGCAGGCGCATCCATGACGGGCTCGACGGGCTTCGCCGTGGGTGGGCCTGCAGGTCCGGGCGGTGCGAGGGGCGACGACTGCGTCCTGCCGGGGAGCGGGGAGCTGGCGCGGTGAGCCGGCCGTCCGGTTGCCCGGCCTGCTGGCCGGATGCCGATGTGCGGTGGCTGGTCGAGGACACGCGACGGCGGATCGTGTCCGCGACCGCGGAACTGTGGCCGCAGTTTCGGGTGGACATCGGGCCGCTGTTCACGGCGGGCACCACGTTCGCCAGCCGGGTCCAGGTCGGGGGGTCCGTGGTGTGCGCGGCGGTGCGACCTGGGGGTGCGCTGTCGCGTGTCGTCCGCGGCGACCACGGTGACCTCGCCGCGGTGCGCTCGGACGACCGCGGGTGCGCGGACCAGGTACAGGCACAGGCACAGRCAGAGCAGCTCACCGCACTGGCCGCGCACAGCGGGCTTCGGGTGGCCGCCCCGACCGCCCTGACCGGCGGGGTGCTGTTCACCCCCTGGGCGGCGGGGCCGAGCCTAGCCGCCCGCGTACAGGCCCAGCCTGCGATGYTGACCGAGCTGCTGGCCACGTTGATGGACGACCTGAGCGAACTGCACCGTGATCCGGCGCGACAGCTGCGGCAGGTCGCGGCACCGGCCCAGGCCCGCAGCCTGCCTCGGGTGGTCACCGCGGCGCTGGAGCACACGACGGATCACTTCCACGCCGACCGGGCGCCGGCGGGGGAGGTCGGGGAGCTGCGGGCGCTCGCGGGAAGCCTGTCGATGCGGCTGGGCCGGCTGGCCGCCCGGTGGGATCCCACGGCCTGTCCCAGCGCCGGACTCGCCTTCGGGAACCTCTCCCCCGGCCACATGCTGTATCCCGACGGTTCGCCGGCGCCGATGCTGGTAGCACCCTCGCTCGGGCCCGAGGGGGAACCGGCGGACACCGGGACGCTGCTCGGCCRCCTGCATCTGCTGGCGGTCGGTGCCGCGCCGAGCGTACGGGCGGACCTTGTCGAAGGCCTCGAAGCCTGGCTCGCCGGCCAGCTGGCGGCCCGCCGGGAGCAGTGGAAAGGCTGGCTGTCCGCCGTCCTCACGGTCTGGGCGGCCACCGTCTTCGACCGGGTCGTCACCGCTGAAACGCTGCCCGCCGCCCTGCCGCTCGCACCCGTCACCGCAGCGCTCCGGACCGATCCCCTGCCAGCGCTGGCCGCTCTCGACGTGCTGACCTGCGAGCTACGCCGCCGCGGCACCGATGCGGCGCTGAACGCCACCCTCAACGCGCTCGCCGGCACCACATCCGCCGGCACCGCCACCGACAGCGCAGAGCTCACCGCAACAGCCACACCCCGCTGATCTTGCCGACCCTGTTCGCCTTCCCGTTCAGAACCCGAGGTGTCTCTGCATGGCTACGGCTCTCCGCCCGTCGGCGGACAACCGGTCACTACCCGAACCTGGCCCCAGCGGCGCCTCGGCCTGCGGGGCATCGTCGCCGATGCCGGCACCGATCCGGTGATCATCGGCGAAGGGCAGGCTGGCCGCCGCGTAGGCGAACAAGCGCCCGACCAGGCGAGTGCTGCGTTCGAGCGGCTTCGTCGCACCGCCGTCCACCTCCTGGATGTTCACGTTCACCGCGATGGCGTGTGCGCGGGCTGCGGAGGCACCTGGCCGTGCGGCACCGCGGTACTCGCCGAGCACAACCTCGCGCTCGTCCACGAGACGACCCCCGCCCGATCCCCGTCTACGCCCCCGCTGCGCGAGGGCGCGACCAGGCCCGCAACCCTCCGCCGGGAGAACCCCGTGACCACCACCGCTGCCGCCCCATCCGCCCCCACCGAACCGCCCGACCAGCCGCTGCCGCACCGCATCTGGCACTACCCCGCCGCCCCGCGGTCCGCCTCCGATGCCCGCCACCACGTGACAACCCAACTCCACCACTGGGGCCTCAACAGCCTGACCGACACGGCCGCCCTCGTGACCTCCGAGCTGGTCACCAACCCGCTCGCCGCCAGCCACCACGCACGCCACAGCGGGGACGACGACCTGACCTCCCGCATCGCGATGCGCCTGACCTACAGCCCTCAGGACCTGATCGTCGAGGTGTGGGACGCAGGCGCTGGTCGCCCCACCCGCCGGACCGCCGGACCCGACGCCGAGGACGGCCGCGGCCTGCAACTGGTCACCGCCCTGAGCGGACACAGCGGCCACTACCAGGCCCGGGTCCRCACCGCCGCCGGCCACCGGCCGAAAGGCAAGGTGACCTGGGCGAGCCTGCCGCACACAACCCCATCCACCCAGGTGCCGCGGGACACCGCCGCTGGGGATCTACCGCGGCGCGCCACATCCCCCGGCCTCACCGAGACGACACAGGACCCGATCGGGTTCGACCTGGCGCTGCTGCAACGAGTACGCGACGGCCTGCGCAACCTGGACGACGGGACCCACCTCCACACCAGCAGCCACCCCCACCAGCCTGGAACAGGCGRCACAGCATGACCCGATCCGCCGACCGTTCCTGCCCACCGTGGTGCACGCAGCCCGCCGGCCACCTGGTCGCCGAACCCGCCGGCCCCGGCGACTACCACATCTCCGCGTTCACGGTCATCGACCTGCCACCGATCCCCGGCCTGCGGGACACCACCGCGATCCAGGTCGCGATCGAGCAGTACGTCACCGCCACGACCACCCACCAGCCGATGATCGCCATCGGATTAGGTGCCGACGACGCGGACAACGAAGCCCTCACCCTCGATGAGATCGACGCCCTCATCTCGGCCCTCACCCGCGCGGTCACCCGCGTCCGTACCACCTCGCCGTGCCACACACAGGACGACCATGGCCCCGTCTGACACGCCTCGGGGCACACCCCGATCCGGTACGGTCGCCGATCCACCGACGCACCCTGCCGACGCCAGCGGTCCGCGCATCCACCCACTAGCGGCCAGCCGGGCGGCCGGACCGCGCAGCAGCGGGCCCGTGGCCGGCGCGGCGCCGACCGCCACCAAGCCCACACACCCCCCACGCTCCGTGCCGATCGCGGTCACCGCGCACCTGCTCCTGATCGACCAGACGGGACGGATCCTGCTACAGCAGGCGGCGAACAGCCGGTGGGGCCTGCCCGCGACCGAGCTGCGCTTCGACGTCTCACCCCAACGCCATGTCGTCGCCTTYGCCGGGAGGGATCTGGGGATCGAGGTCGCCGAACGCGATCTCCTGCTTGCTCACGTCAGCGCGCACAGAACCACCGCGCAAGACACGATTCGTCTGGTCTTCAGCGTCGGTGTGTGGAACGGCGAACCTGCCCACAGCGCCTGGCGTCAGTGGGCCTCTCCCGGCAGACCCCCTGAGCGGATGGCCCCCTGGGACGCCCAAGCCCTTCCGGTGCTCCTCACCATCACGCCCTACACCGAGATCGGCTGGGCCAGCCCAGACTGGCCCGTCCTGCCCTGACATCCCGTGATCATTCTTTTCTACTGGGCTCCAACCTCACTGCCCGCAGACCTACCCCTGGGACGCACCACCCCGTCTCTGGAGGGRAAGCGTCACACGACCCGGCAGCCGAGCCCGCCCGCCTTCACCCCTCGACACCGAAGCCGACGCCCATGACGCCCCCGCGCACGGTCCCACCCACRCTCCGACCGGTCGTCCTGCTCGCGCGGATGCGCGATCTCCTCCCGCCCACCGAGCTGGYAGACGTGCTCGCCGCCTTCATCCCGCCCATTGACCCCGCGGGCGCGGCCTGGATTGACCTCTGCGCGGCGCTGGACGCCTATGACCACGCAGCTGAACAGAGACTGGACCTGGACGAGGCATGCCAGCAAGTCGACATCGCCGCCATGATCGCGGGGGCCGGGGTCGACGGTCTGCCGCCCTCGGCGACGAACAACGGGCGCCGCATCACGGCGTTCACGCAGCTCAGGCCAGTGGCCACCAGGCGAACAGAACGTTCCCTCCGCGGGGGACGACACGGCGATCAATCCAGCTGATCATTCTGTTTGTCTGCCTGCCCGCGGGAGGTGGGTACCGTCTCAATTCCAGGAGTGGCCGTGGCTTCGCAGCACCTGTCCGACACGAGCTGGGGCGCCCTCCGTATCAGCGAGTGGACCGAGTCGGACCTGCTCGTCGTCCGCCGCTTCGATCAGCCCGACCCCCGTCACCGCCGACCCTCCGCCGGCGAGACCGTCGTCCTCGCCGGCGCACGCGCCCGGCCCGGACAGGACCTGGTCGCGCTCAGCCCGACCCCAGGGCTGATGACGGGCGCGCTGACCGCGGTCTGCCCCGGGGGCAGCGTCACCGCCGTCGCCCCGACCGCCTCAGCCCTGGCCCTGATCCGGCCAACCCCGGAAACCCGCTATCGGTGGGGATCCGTGTGGGACCTCACCGATCTACCTCTCCTCGACGCCAGCGCCGACGCCGTGATCGGCCGCACCGTCCTGGCGCCGCTCGGCCATCCCCGCCGCATGCTGATCGACATCGCCCACGTCCTGCGACCGGGYGGACGGCTGTCGATCTGCGAACCGCTGCTCGGCCAGCGAAKCCCGACCGACCTCGACGGACTGAGCTGGCACGACCTCGCCCAGGTCGTGAAGGTCCTAACAGACGTCCAGCCCGCAGCTCACGCCTTCACCGTGCCCGCCGCGGTCGGTAACGCCCGCCTCGCCGGCCTCGTCCACATCGAGCACATCACCGACACCGTCACCGCCAGGATCACGAATGTGGCCGCCGCCGAGGCTGCACTGCACGCCCCGGGCCCGGCCGGCGAGTCCGTCTACCAGGCAATCAACCGCGCCTTGGGCGCCGCCTTCGCCCGCCGCTACGCCGATGCGTGGCGCGTAACCGCGCGCCGCCGCCCCCTCGTGCTGACCACCCCGATCGTCTACCTGACCGCCGTCAAGCCAGACACCGGGACCTGACCGCTGGACACCGCCGCGTCGCGCAGGGCGCGGCGCCGCGGACCGCCACCYACGAACCTGACATCTGTTCGGGAGTCCACCGATGGCCGCATACCCGCCGCCCACCTTCGCCACCACCCGCCCCCACCCGGCCAGGGTGCGGAACTACTTCCTCGGGGGYAAGGACCACTTCCCGGTCGACCGGGAGCACGCCGCCGCCCTTGTCTCGATCGTCCCGAACATTGCGGAGGCGACCCATGCGTCCAGGCAGTTCCTGGTCCGTGCGGTCACCTACCTGGCCGTCGACGCGGGCGTGCGGCAGTTCCTCGACATCGGGCCCGGCCTGCCCGTCGAACACGCCACCCACCAGATCGCCCAACAGGTGGCACCGCAGTCACGCATTGTCTACGTCGACAACGATCCTCTTGTCCTGGCTCACGCTCGCGCGCTGCTCATCGGAGCGCCCGAGGGGGTGACCGTCACCGTCGATGCCGACATCCACGAGCCGAAGGTGATCCTCGGACGCGCGGCCGAGACCCTCGATCTCGCCGAACCCGTGGGCCTGATCCTGACGGCGGTCATGGGGCTGGTCGACCTCGACGAGGCGTACGCCATCACCCAGACACTCCTGGATGGCCTGGCACCGGGCAGCTACCTCGTCCTGGACGACGGCACGGTCGACCCGGACAACGAACAGATCACAGAGCTCGAAGAGCTGTCCGAACACCACGGATACCAGTACCGAACACCACAGGAGATCACCGGATTCTTCGACGGCCTCAACGTCGTCGAACCCGGCATCGTGCCCCCAGCACACTGGCGAAACGCTCCTGAACCGGAGGACCCACTCGCACCGTTCGGGATGTGCGGAGTCGGACACAAGGACTGATCGCTAGCGAACCAGCCCGCAGACCCCTCTCCGCCAGGACGGAGACGCCGTTCAAGATCGAAAAAGCTTGATCCGGCCGAACGAACTGACATGCCCGTGGCGAACAAACGCGGCCAGCAGCAACAGTTCTCGCAGGTCAGCCGCCTTGCAGGTACCGAAGGAAACGTTCGTGGCGAGGGGAATGACCCGCCTCGCGGCGCCAGGCATCGTAGAGCCGCGTCGCACCAATCCACCCGCACCCGAAAGATCGTTGACGCCGTAGAGTCGACAGGCCATCACACAAGGTCGTCATCCGAGCGAGGAGAAGCCTGGTGTCCACCTCCACGAGTGAGCCCACCCAGGAACAGGTGGCCCCCCAGCCCGACGATGTCGCTCGCCTGCGCGAGGAGCTCATCCAGGAACTGCGGGAACTGAAGGCAATCGTGACGCCGGAGGTGGAGAAGGCGGTGCGGGCAGTGCCCCGGCATCTGTTCGTCCCCGAGCTGCCGTTGACCGAGGCGTACGCCGCCGAGCGCCACTACGTGACGAAGAACGACGAGCTGGGGGTCARCATCAGTTCGGTGTCCGCCGCGCGGGTTCAGGCCATGATGCTGGAGCAGGCCCAGATCCGCCCCGGGATGCGCGTTCTGGAGATCGGCACCGGCGGGCTCAACGCCGCGATGCTCGCCGAACTCGTGGGCGAGACCGGCCAGGTCGTCTCGATCGACATCGATCAGGACATCATCGACCGGGCAGCTCGGTTCCTACCGGCGGCGGGCTACGACAGCATCATCTTGCTGCGCACCGACGGCGAGTTCGGCGCCCCCGAGCACGCTCCCTTCGACCGGATCATCGTCACCGTCGGCGCGATGGACCTGCCCCCAGCCTGGAGTGACCAGCTCGCCGAGGGCGGCCGGCTCGTTGTCCCGCTGCGGATGCGTGGCCTGACCCGGTCGGTGGCGTTCGAGCGGGAGAACAACCGTCTGGTGGACCGCGGCTACGAGCTGTGCGGCTTCGTGCCGATGCAGGGCGCCGGAGAACAACGTGAACGCCTCGTCCCGCTCCACGGCGACGAGGTGCGCCTGCGCCTGGACGACGGCCAGCAGGCCGACGGTGACGCCTTGGGCGCCGCGCTGACGATGCCCCGCAAGGAGGCGTGGGCAGGGAGCGTCGAGAAAGGCGGCAGGTTCGACGGACTGTTCCTGTGGATGRCCATGAAGCTGCCCGACTTCGGGCTGCTCGCCGTGACGAAAGCCGCCGTGGATTCCGGCCTCGTCACCCATTCCTGGGGGCTGGGAGTCCCGACCCTTCTCGACGGTGACAGCTTCGCGTACCTGACCTTCCGACCCACGGACGAGACACGCGAGCATTTCGAGTTCGGCGCCTACGGGCACGGCCCCCACGCCGACACGACCGCCGCGAAGCTGGCCGACCTCATCGGATCCTGGGACGGCACCAGTCTGAACGCCCGCATCAGCGTTCACCCCRCAGACGCCCCGGACGAGTCCCTTCCTCCGGGCGCCCTCATCCTGACCCGCCGCCACAGCCGTATCGCGGTTACCTGGCCGTCCTCCACGCAGGACCGGCTGTCCGGCGAGCACTCCGATGCCGCTTCCCAGCCGCGCCGAGCGACCGAGGACGACCTGGGTGGCGCACAGGCCCAGGAAGGGTGAGACATGACGAGGCCCAGTCTGCGGGCGGAGCAGGATGAGCTGCGTACACGGATGCGCGCGGCCGGCATGTCCCACGACGAGATCGCGGTCGAGTTCGCCCGCCGCTACAAGCTGCGCCCCCGCGCCGCGCACCGCATCGCACACGGCTGGACCCAGGCACAGGCCGCAAACCACATCAACGCCCACGCCGCCCGCACCGGCCTCGACCCCCACGGCACCGCCCCCATGACCACCCCCCGACTCTCGGAACTGGAGAACTGGCCACTACCGAACAACCGCCGCCGCCCCACCCCCCAGCTCCTCGCGCTACTCGCCGAGGTCTACGGCACCAGCATCCACAACCTCATCGACCTCGACGACCGCGAAAACCTCAACCCCGCCGACACACTCCTGATCAATGCCACACGCGGAGACGCTCCATCGACACCGCTGGYAGGATTCCCCGCGGCGCTGTCACCGCCCACGGTTCCCTATTCCCGGCCGCCGGCTGATCCTGGCGCAGACGCGGGATTCGGCGGTGTGCCCAAGCGGCTGCGTCTCGATGCGTCGGCTGGGAGCATCGAGGGAGTGGACGTTCTCGGCCGCCGCGGGTTCACCCTCCTCGCCGGCTCCGCGCTTGTGGCGGGTCTGGCAGGGCCACGTCGTGCCCGCCGCGTCGACCCGGCGCTCGTCTCCTACTTCGACGACCAACTGCAGGGCCATTACCGCGCGGACATGCTGCTCGGCTCCGGCGCGCTGATCGGCACGGTCGTCTCCCAGTTCGAGGTCATCGAGCAGCTGGTGGACACAGCGGATGGGCCGACCCGCCAGCGCATGGCGAAGGTCGGCTCGTCGTTCGCCGCGTTCGCCGCGTGGCTGTGGCTGGACGCCGGCGATCCGGTCGCCGCGATGCGCTGCCACGACGCCGCCCTCGAACTGGCCCACCGCTGCGGGGAACGCGACGCCGTCGCCTGCGCTCTGGTCGACCGGGCGATGGCCTTCACCGACCTGGGCAACGCGATGGCCGTGATCGACCTGTGCCAGGCCGCGCTGGTCGACGCCCGGCATCTCACGCCCGAGGTTCAGATCTTCGCCCTGCAGCAGCAGGCGCACGGTGCTTCGCTGCGCGGCGACCGCCGGCAGGTCGATCTCCTGCTCGATCAGGCCGGCAGGCTCGTAGACCAGGTCGACGTCGAGGAGTGGGGCACAGCCTGCCGCCRCACCGACAGCTACGTCGAGGTGCAGCGCGCCACCTGCTACGGACGGCTCGGCCTGGCTGACGACGCCGACCGTCTCTGGCAGCAGATCATCCCCGCCGCGCCTCCCTCTGCCCGCCGCGATGTCGGGGTCTGGTCCGCACGCCATGCCGTCGCCGCCGCGCAGCAAGGCGAGCCGGAACGAGCGGTGGGCCTCGCACGCTACGCGACCGCGCTCGCGGTGGAGACCGGCTCCGCGCGAGCCCGTCGAGAACTCGCCGCGGTCRCCGCAGCGATGACCCCATGGCACACACACTCCGTAGGCCAGGATCTGGCGGAGGCGCTCGCGCCCGTCACCACTGACGAGACCGGGAGAGAACATGGCTGAGGCTCTGTCACGGGAACAGATCGAGCACCACCTCACGACCCTGGACGGCTGGACCACCGATGGCCGACGCATCGAACGGCTGTACTCGTTGCCCCACCTCCAGGGAGCGGCGTTCGTGATGCACATCGCCGCCATTCAGCACGAGTTCGGTCACCACTCCGACGCGACGCTCGGCTACAAGACCGTGCACGTGTCCATCAGCTCCAGCGACATCGGCGGCTACGTCGCCGAGCACGACATCGAGCTCGCCCGGCGCATCCAGGCAATCGCCTCAGCGCACGGTGCGGGGTAAGACCAGGTCAGCGGCGCGTTCCCGGCTCCCTTCGCCACCAGTCGGGCTCGTGCCGCAGCCGTGAAGGTTTCCCTTTGATCGAAGTCGTAGCCTCACGCAATGACCTGTTCCCATGACCTTCGGGTTCGGCTCGCTCTGAGCAGCGATCGAGAGTTCTTCTTCGAGGTGAGGCGAGCCGCCCTGCGGGCATACGTCGAACAGACGTCGGGGTGGGATGATGCGGAACAGCGCATAACCGCCGACAAGGAGTTCGCCAATCTGCCATGTGCCGTGGTCGAGGAGAGCGGGCGACCCATCGGCTACACGTGTGTCATCCACCAGAGTGAGTACGACTTCATCGAGGAGATCGCGCTGCTCCCCGAGGCGCAAGGCCGTGGCATTGGCACCCATCTGCTACAGGGCATCCTTCGGRCGGCTCAGCKGCGTGGCGTTCCGGTCCGGCTCAGCGTCTTCGTCAACAATCCAGCACGGGCCCTCTATACCCGCCTCGGGTTCGAAGTCGTGCGGATTGAGGATCCGCGCATGTCGATGCAATGGACCCCAGGCAACGCGTGAGGCACCCCTGTCAACGGACACTGAAAACAGGATCTACCCCTGATCTTGTGGTCGAAGTGGACCCTCACGCTTTCAGGTCGCGAGGAGAACTCGTTTGCGGAGCAGGTTGAAATTCGCCCTGCCATACATCTACCTCTTGATCATTTTCGCGGCACGAGGTCGCAGCAGGGTAGCGGCGCGCGAACTCGACAGCGATCTCATCGTGCGCCATACCCACCGCGCGCATTCGGGCGCAGCTCCTCCTACTCAGCCCGCTGACTGATCTCGCCCATGGCCCGGTGTCCCCTTCCTCAACTTCGACTCGATCGGCCTTGGGGATCTCGGYCACCGACTGAACCAGCACCACCGTAGCCGTCCACTCGCAGGCGAAACGGGGGCTTCGGGTGAGCCTGGGCTCAATGAGCACCCGAACGATTCCCCGCAGCCGAGACGAACATGAGGGCATGCCAGCGCGCTTTCGGGCAGGTCAGYGACCACCTACGGACCCGAATCAGATGTTCGTTCCGTGGGGAATGACCAACACGTGGGTCGCTTGGGACGCTGAGCGCGTTCAGCATCGGTTCGGCAGCCCGCCGCCATGAAGGCTGCGAGTATCTGGCCCGGTCGTCGTACGCGCCTACATCGAGAAGGACACGGTGATCACGCATTCCCCGCCCGCGCCTGCCCAYGGCCCCGCGAGCCAGTCCAACGAAGCCGAGAACCCTATCCACACCGACGAACCTGTCGTCTTCACTAAAGGTCACCATTTCAACCTCGCGGCGTTCGGCGACCTGGAGACGATCGCCGCAGGCGCATCCGGCCCGCTGTCGGTGATCCTGCAGGTGACAAAGCGGTGCAATTTCGACTGCTCGTTCTGTTCCGAGACGCTGCAGGAACCGGATCCCACCCTGGCCACGCTGGGGCGGGTGCGGGACAATCTGGTGGGGGTGCCCCGGGTGTTCCTGTCCGGCGGCGAGCCGCTGCTGCGCCGCGACATCGTCGACATCGTCGACATGTTCGCTGGCACCGTGATCGGGTTRCCGACCAATGCCACGCGGGGCCTTCAGCAGGCACGTCACCTGGCCGGCAAGGTCACGTTCGTCACCGTTGGGCTGGAGGGGCCGCGGTCGACGACGAACCGGGTCCGCGGCGACTACGACAGGATCATGGCGGGGGTGCGGGCGTTCCAGGACGCGGGCCTGCCGCTGTCGCTGTCGGCGGTCGTCTATCGCTCAACGCTGACGGCGCTGCCATTCACCCTCCAGATCGCCGACGTACTCGACGCCGGGAAGCTCAAGCTGATCCTCCCCTTGCGCAAGGGCAACGCCCTCGATCTCGCCGACCACGAGTTCCTCACGGTCCAGGAGGCCACGGCGGCGTTTGAGCGGCTGGCCGAGCTACGCACCGTGAACGACTGGCGGCCAGCGTTGCGGCTGACAACCTGGACCCCAGACACCGAAGGTCACATGATCGTGATCAGCCCACGTGGGCTGGCGAGTGCCTGGCCGGTCTACGACGCCCCCGATCTACTCGAACCGTTGGGCAACCTGCTCGACGAGCCGATCTCCGCGATCTGGGCACGCTACCGGTTCAAGCGCAACCACTACGCCAAGTACCTCGGGCACACGATCCACTCCGCCAGTCGCACCGAGCGACCGCCGGCCGCACGCCATCCGCTGCGGATCACACATGCGTGACGCGACCAACCTGAACTGGATCGACACCCCGTTCGGCGGCGCACGGCGCCCGTTCGCCAACCGGGCCTCCCTGCTTGCCGCCTTCACCATCAACGCGGCAGACGACTCACCGGCCGCCGCCGCCGTGTACCTGCCGCTGCCACAGACGCGCCCACTGAAAGTGGCTGACACGACGGTTCGGTTCGGCTTCCATGCGGTCGCAGCCGAAGGGCGGGCGGAGGCTGCCGCCGTCGTGGCCTCGGTCGACGCTCTGTTTGTCCAAGCCCGACGACAGGCGGCGATCCTCGCCGGCCACCGGCTCGCCGGCGAACTCGCGGCCCTGACCGCCACCAGCTCCGGACAGGTCACACGGGGAATCACTGCGGTAGCAGGCGCGTGGAACGGCCAGCCCCCGAAGCCAGGTCTGGCGCGCCTGTATGAAACTGCCAGCGAACCGGCCCCGGCCACGCTGGCCGACGTGTGCGCCGCCCACCGTCTTCATGGTCTTTCCCTCGATGCTTCCTGGGTCGCGGCCGGCTCATCGTGGTCGGGCTCGCAGATCCTGCGGCATCTCGTCACGCGTGCGCTGGCCATCGCGCTGATCGCCGCGGGGAGCACCAGCCACTACCAATGGAACGCGCTCCACCTCGACACAGTCATCGAGGCCACCGCTTGGGACCAATTCACCGAACTGTGCTCCACGCCCGTCCCATGACGTCGTCAGGCACGTGGGCCGATCCGGCCTTGCGCGCGTTTCCGCGCACCGTCCCGCCGAACGCGACGACCGGCCTCTGGTCCTGAAAGGAGCTTGCCGATGCTGCGTAACTGCCTGGTTGTCGCGGTTGAAGGCACCCATGCCTCCGGCAAGACCACGCTCACCCACGCGCTCGCCGCCTACTACCRGGAACGCGGCGTACACGTCGCCTGCGTCCCCGAACCCGCGCGCAACAGCCCCTTCATCGAGGAGATCGTCGTACACGGACGCGGCGAGTTCGACCTGGAGACCGAGGTCGACCTGTTCGCCGCCCAGCTGACCAGCCAGCTGCGCACCGCCCGCCAACACACGATGATCATCGCCGACAAAACCATCGCGAATGTCCTCGCCTACGCCTGGCTGGTCCTGCCTGGCGGCCCAGACGGACCACATGCGCCCATCCTACGCGCCATGGAATCCTTCTGCCGGGCCTGGTCGCACGTCTACGACGCGGTGTTCTACTGCTGCGACAAGTTCGACCAGCACCAGATCGGAGATCCCTACCGGTCGAAAGTCCTCGACATTCAGCCAGCAGCCGACCGAGTCGTACGCAGCATTTGCGCCAGCGTCGGGCAGCACATTTACGATATCCCACCAAACATGTCCACCAGCGCGAGAGTCGACTGGATCGCCGGGCAGCTCATCGCGCTCGGCCTCGACCCGACCACCCGCTGACCACCTCGCACCRCAGGGAGACCCACCATGACGTACCGCAGCGTCATCGACGTCATGCTCCTGTTCCTCCGCGGCGACACCGTTCTACTCGCCCTGCGGTCCGGTACCGGGTTTGCCGACGGGTGGTGGAATCTTCCCAGTGGAAAACTCGATGCCGATGAGGATGCGGTCGCCGCAGTATGTCGTGAATCCCGCGAAGAGGTTGGCATTCTACTGACCCGGGACGACCTGTCTCTCGCCTCGACCGTGCATTTTCGAAACGAGCACGGYGAAGCACGCCTTGGACTCTTCTTTCACGCAAGGTCATGGAGCGGAGAGCCGGTCAATTCCGAACCCCACAAGTGCGCCCGGATCGCCTGGTTCCCACTCGACAGCCTCCCCGAAAATACCTACCCGTACACTCGCGTTGGAATTGAACTCTGCAAGCAGAAGAAAAACTTCACCGTCTCCGGCTGGAATATTTAGCGAACACCGATATCGGCTCCGACGAGTCGCCGGAGAGAGTCTCCACTCCGATATTCCGCATCGAAGGTTGCCGGATTTCAGTCGATCTTCGGCTCATCACCGCTAATCCACTCGCACCCAGCGGTCCAATTGATCACCCCGGGGATCCGTAGCACAGTTTGCCGAAAGGATTCATATTCACGATGAACGAGCGCGAGTTTCATACCGTCGTCGTGGGGGCAGGCCCCGGCGGATTAATGGCGGCGCACCGAAGTGATGTGCCTGCGCCAGGACTTCTCCTCCTCGACGGAGGGGACGATGTAGACGATCGCGTTGGCGTCATGCGGTCGGGAGATCGACGTAATGTCGTGACCAGGGGTTTCGGGGGCGCTGGCCTGTTCTCCGACGGGAAGCTGTGCCTGTCTCCGCGGATCGGGAGCACCGTCAGCCACAGATTTCCCCCAGCTCTCGTCTCGAAGCGTCAGCACGCGATCGATGAGATTCTTCGTTCCGGTGAACGGGCAGACCTTCACGGCTCCGACGCGGAGACCGCAAAAGGTTTGGAGAAACTGGCCGAGACCGCCGACCTGGAGTATGTTCACTATCCGGTCCGACACTTAGGAACCGACCAGCTTCCACGGATGCTCAAGCGGCTGAGATTGCGGTTGTCTGAGAATGCCACTATCGCCTGCCGTACGACCTGTCTGGACCTTCGCCCGTCTGGACGTCGCGATTTCCGGTGGGAGCTGGAGCTGGACGGCCCAGTTTTCAAGCGGGTCCATGCGGTCAACGTTGTCCTGGCGCCCGGGAAAGTAGGAGCATCGTGGCTCGGGGAGGTTGGCCGCGCCCTCGACCTGCGCCGTGACCCGGCGCAACCGAAGATCGGTTTCCGATTGGAGGGGGCGAAGGAATTTCTCGCACCTCTCCTGAAGGTCGCTACTGATCCCAAAGTCATCTGGAGCGGACCCGACGGGGTCGAGGCGCGGACCCATTGCGTGTGCTACGGCGGCAATGTGGTCCCTGCCGACTATCACGGCCTGCTGCTCGTGGGCGGGCATGCGACCTCCACCCACGCCGAGAACCGTTCGAACAGTGCCATCATCGCTACGGCCGGGCGCCGGCTTCCCCTCAGCGCGGCGGATGTCCGAGGGCTAGTGGCCGGGATCAACAGCCGCTACGGCGGTCTGATGAGCCAACGTCTCGGCGATTTCCTCTCGAACGAGGACGTCGCCGCCGGCCGGGCGGTACGCGGTTTTTCGCCAAGCATCCCGGCAGCTACTCCCGGCGACTTCACCACCGAATTCCCGGCCGAAATCGTTCACGTCCTGCAGTCATACCTTCACCGACTCTCCGCCCTGTGCCCTGAAATCCTCCATCCGGAGAATGTCCTTTACGGGCCGGCGGTAGAGCGTTGGGCGTCCCGCTTCACCGTCAATGACGATATGTCAGCCCTTGGCCATCCAGGATTGTATCTCGTGGGCGACGGGCCCGGACTGACCGGCGKAATCATCGGTGCCGCCGAAACCGGCTGGATCGCGGGCGACGCTATCACCGCCGAGGCGCACCGCTAGATATCTCTCGAAAACTGCSAGTTCCTTCAATCCGGAGGGCTCCAATGGCGAATCCCACGGACCCAGATTTCTCCCCTGTACAGCTTTCTACCGACCATGCGCCGATCTGGATCGGTCGGGATCTGCGCCCAGATATCTATCTTCAGCGGATCGATGAYGGCCATCGTGCCGATCTGGTTGCGGAAGTGCGCGCAGCTAGTGCACGGCTGGCAGCTAGGGACGTTTTCCGTGACCGCGACCTGACGGACGACGATTTCTCTCTGTCGCAGCTGAACACGCACCTAGGCGCGTTGTCTGCGGCCGTCACCAACGGGCCCGGGTTTGCCGTGCTCCGAAGCCTTCCGGTCGAYGAACTCAGTGAACACGAAAGCCTCGTACTGATCCGCGGCGTGGCTGCTCAGCTGGGACGAATCGCGACTCAGAGCCGTGACGGGCAGCTCATCCGCCACGTTCGCGCCGGTCACACTCTCGGTGACGGTCGGGTGCGGGGACACCAGACAGCTGAGCGTCTGTGGTTCCACACCGACGGCGCCGACGCGGCCCTTCTGCTGTGCTTGCGTGCCGCCGACCGGGGTGGTCTGAGTCGTGTGGCCTCCGCTGCGGCCGTGCACAACGCGATGCTGGCGGATGCACCGGACCTCGTCGCCGAGCTCTACCAGCCATTTCACTTCCATATGGCCGGGGGGAACATCCCTGGCGGTCCACCGACGTTCATCTCACCGATCTTCTGCGTGCACCGCGAGCAATTCAGTACTCGCTTCGTGCGGCACACACTGCTGGAGACGCAGAAGATAACCGACGTACCGCTGTCGTCGCGGGCGCTTGCCGCGTTCGACCTCCTGGACGATGTCGCGGACCGCCTGGCCTGCGACATGGAACTCCAGCCCGGTGATCTCCAGATCGTGCACAATCACTGCGTCCTGCACTCCCGCACGGCCTACACGGATTCCGATCCGCGGCTGGCGCGGCATCTGCTGCGATGCTGGATCAGTTTGCCGGTGGCCGACCGGCGGCCCGGTGCCGTCGAACGGGGCCTGCGCGGCGGATGGCTCACCGACGATCTCCAGCGCGTCGCCGCATCCACCTGGACGCCGCCATCGGTCCCCGCCGGCCCCGCAGGCGGAAGCGCGTGAGCGGCACGCGGCCATGGCGGCACGAGCTTGCCGCTGTTCTCGATCGCCTCGCGGATGATCGCCGCGACGCTCCGGCGGTGATCGACTCTGCAGGCCCGCTTACCTTCAACGAACTGCACCGGCGGGCTCGCGACAGGTCACGGAATCTCGATCACTGCTGCCGTCGGCTGCGTCCCGTCACTGCCAGATCGAATGTCGACTTCCTCGTCGACGTGTTCGCAACCTGGCTGGCCGGCGGAATCCCCCTGCCACTGCCAGCCCACGGTGCCTCGGAGCTGGCGCGCACTTTGCCGCGCACCCCGGGCGCCGGATGCGAGCCGTGGAAGGCTGTCCTCGGCATCGACGAAGGTCGTTACCGTCTCCTGGTCACTCACGGGGAGCCACCGAGCGTCCCACGGAAGGCGCTCGCGCTCAGCATGCGGCCCGACGGCTGCGCGTTGATCAGTTCTCCGTTACACCTCAACGGTCCGTTCGAGTTCGCCGTGCGGCAGATTCTGCTCGGCGGCACCGTCGTGATCTGTCCGGTCTACGCCCCCGAAGTCTGGGTCACATATGCGGACCGRCATCGGCCGAGCTGGATCTTCCTGGTCCCCACCCAGTTACGTCGGCTGTTCGACGACGTCGGCGAGACCGTTGTCGCCCAGGCCGCCGCCTCGGTGGACAGGCTGGTGTATTCCTCCCAGCCCTGTCCGCCCGACCTCCGTGCCCGTCTTCTCGCCGTGTTCGGCGCCGAGCGGATCGCGGAGTACTACGGTTCCGCCGGGTACGACGGCACACTCCGCATCGGTGACGCCGCAGGCGGCGTCCCGATCAACGGGGCCGAGATTCGGATCTGCGGACCGGACGGTGCACCGGCCCCGGCGGGGACCGTCGGCACGGTCGAGGCGCGCAGCGACGTGGGGCTCGCCAGCCATTTCCTCCCCGAGGGATGCCCACCACCCGGSGCCTGGCACACCGTCGGTGACCAGGGCCATCTCGACAGCACAGGGCGGCTGCATCTCGCCTCCGTTGCCATGGCCGGACGGGCCATCGTCGGCGGCGTCAACGTCGCCCTCGCACACGTCCACGCAGTACTCGCCGCGCACCCCGCGATCGACTACTGCACGGTGTCCGCAGTCCCCGACACCGTCTACGGCCATCGGCTGATCGCCGAGGTCCAGACACGGGCCCTGACGCTCACCACGGAGAAGCTCCACGCCTACTGCGCCGCCCGCCTTGCCGCGCCCGAGCGCCCCGTCCGTCTTGACCTGATCCGTCCCAGTCCGCCGGAGGCGACTGCCCATGCCGTCGATCTGTGACCTCTGCGCCGCTCTCGACCCGGCCGTGATCGACTGCGCGTTGCAGCGGCATCTGGCCAGGGCGCAACCTCGCGYCCTCGCGGCGAATGCGCATGCCTGTGCGATCCCGACCATCGGGGCCTACACGGCCGRCTACCTGCTCCTCGTCCCCAGGGCCCATGTCCTGTCTCTCGGAGGTCTCGATCGGGATGCCCGAGCCGGCGTCGACGCACYGATGCGCGAGATGGCTGGGCGGCTCGCCGAGCGGTACGACAGCCCGGTGCTCGGCTTCGAGTACGGCCTGAACGCCGCCGGGCAGCGCCGGATCGAACATGGGCACCTCCATCTCCTGCCCACCACGGCGGATCTGCACGGCTGGCTGGCGGACCGGCTCACCGGGTACCCCATCGCCTCCCTCGCCGACCTCCCCGCCAACCCCGCCCACTCCTACATCACCGTTCGCGATCAAAGTGGCGTACTGGCCGTCTTCCCGGTCCCCACCGACACACAGCCGCGCATTCRGTTGCGGCAGGTCGTCGCCACGCTCGACCCGCGGCTGGAGGACGGCACCTGGGACTGGGAAGCCGCCCCGCACACCGATCTCATCCGCCGCACCGTCGACGACCTTGCCCCCGTCACGGCCAGGCAGATGTCATGACGACCTCATGGACCCTCACGGCCCTCTGGCAGCACATCACGACACTGCAGCCCCACACGACCGCGCTGGTCCACCGCGACCTGGCGTGGACCTGRGCGGAGTTCGACACGGCGGCAGCGGCCGTCGCGGACGACCTGCGCCAGCGAGGAGTGACACCCGGTCAGGTCGTCGCCCTCTGCCTGCCCAACATCCCTGAGCATCTCGTCAGCCTCGCTGCCGTTCTGCGTCTTGGCGCGACACCCGCACAGCTCAACCCGCGCTACCGCTCCCGTGAACTCGACCAGCTGCTCCGCCTCCTGCAACCCGCCGCGACGATCTCCGACCCGGACTCCGGCTCTCACATCGCCGCGCTCCACGCCGGCGACCGTCTCCGCGAGGAAACACAGATCCGACCGCTTGGCGCTTATCCACTGCTCGTGGCCAGCGCAGCCGAGCGCCTCTCCTCGGTGCCGCCGCGGGATGAATCAACTGAGTGCATCATGATCAAATGTACGGGTGGAACCACCGGGACTCCTCAGGCCGTGGCCTGGCGCGTCGCCGACATCCTCAACAATCTCAACGCCCACAACCCCTGGGCGCGCCATGACCTGACCCGTTCTCCCGCGCGGACCGCCCTGGCTCTGGCCGACGCTCGTATCGTCGTCGCCAGCCCCCTGAGCCACGGCTCGGGTCTGACCCGAGCACTCGGCGCGCTGTGCGCCGGCGGGATGGTCATCACCGTGCCCGGGGCCTCCTACGACCCCGCCGGAGTGCTCGACGCGGTCGTGCGGCACCGCGCTGACACCCTGGCCATCGTCGGCGACGCCTACGCGCGCCCGCTCATCGACATCATCCACGCCGGCCCTGAAATCGACCTGTCGGCGCTGCGCACCGTCACCTCCTCGGGTGTGCCCTGGACCGCCGAAGCCAAAACCGAACTCCTCGCCCTGKTCCCGCATCTGCGGCTGGTCGAGACCTTCGGCGCCACCGAGGCCACCGGCCTGGGCTCGTCTCTTGCCCGTTCCGGGCACGTGCCGGCAACCGGGCACTTCGACCTCGGCCGCCACGCCCAGGTCTTCGGCGCGGATGGAACACCGACCYGCGTCGGCAAAATCGGCCGTKTTGCCGTCCGCCAACCGCTACCAGCCGGTCTTCACCCTCAGGGCGCCCTTCCGGCCGACCGCTATGTCCACTCCGATGAYGGACGCACCTACCTGCTGTCCGGGGATCTCGTCCGACTTCTGCCGTCCCGGAAGATCGAGCTGCTCGGCCGTGGGCAGGACTGCATCAACACCGGCGGCGAGAAGGTCTACGCCCCCGAGGTCGCTGCCGCGCTCCTCGCCCATCCCCATGTCGCCGATGCCGCTGTCCTCGCCGTTCCCGACACGCGGCTCGGCAGCGCCGTCGGCTGCGTCCTGCAGCTCCGCGCTGGAGGCAGACTCGCGCAGGTGCTCGGCGACATCCGCGGCGACCTCGCCGGCTACAAGATCCCACGGGTGGTCCGGGTCGTTGCCGCCATACCCCGAACCCCGGCGGGGAAGGTCGACCTCGTCTGCGCCCGCCAGCTCCTCAGCGACCAGGAGGCCAGCTCATGACAACACCCGACATCACCGCGTGGGCTGACCTCATCGCGCTCGCCGAGCAGGAACAGCAGGCGCTCCTCGCCGTCCTGACCCGGCTCGTCACCGACTCCCAGCTCGAATCTCAGGTCGCCGCGGCCCTGAACTACCCCGACTGGCCTCTGCCCCTGACGCTGCTCCCGAGCAGGGCCGCGCACCTCACCGCCGGCACACCCGAACTCGCCGCCTACGCAGCTGTCTCCACCGCCGCGACCGCGCAGGTCCTCGCGTCACTGAGCCGATGGGGTTGGCCGCCTCCAAGCCACCCCGCGGCCCGCGACGCCGCCTGGCTGCTACTCCAACACTCCGACACCGAGACCGAGACCCGCCGCGACCTTCTCCGTGACATGGCGGACGCCTGGAAAAATCGCGGAGCAGACCCTCGGCATCTGGCGCTTCTGACCGACCGGGACCGATCCCTGCGCGGCGAGGAGCAGCGGTACGGAACGTTCGTCCTCGTCCGTGACGACCGCCCATGCTTTCTTTACCCCACCGCCGAAATCAGCAAGGTCGACGATGAGCGGCAGCGAATCGGACTGCCGACTCTGGCCGACGACACGCCCTACGCCTACTGCCCGATCACCCCCTACCGGCAGGCCCGCAGCGCACCCGTCAACCCGCCGGCACCGGCCACCATCGCCGTCCTGCCGCCACCACGCGCCCCGCAGCCGACGACGCACAGTCCCGCGGAAGACTCTGCCAACCGTCACGATGTCTACCTTGCGGCGACGCTGCGTGACCGGGAGGAAATCCGGCGCGTCCGCGCCCGCATGCCACCGCCCCTGGAATCCACCGCTCGCTGGATCGATCTCGACCCCCTCACGCGACCCAGCAGCCAGTTCGACGCGGGCATCGTCCTCAACCAGCTCGCGGCCCAACTCTGCATCGACGACATCGCCCGCGCCCGACTTCTCCTCGCCTACCCGCTCAGCCGGCGCAGCGACGGCGTCACGACCGAGATCGGCTGTGCACTCGCCTACGGCAAACCCGTGATCATCGCCAAGGGCTCACCGCAGTGCAGCTTCGACATGCTGCYGTCCGTCACAATCAGTAATGACATAGACAGTGCCCTGGCAGCAGCATGTCGTGCGCTTACCGACGCGGCCTGAGGCGGCCCGTCAGGCCGACGCGCTTCAGTAGGAGACCTGGACGGGGATGTCGAAAGGCGCGAATCTCGGCGACTGCGGCGTGTTCGACGACGCGGGCGGCGGTGGTGCCGACTCGGCCGCGAGTTCGGCGTGCTCCAGCGGCGTGAGGACGCCCAACGCAGTGCGATCCTCCAGCGGCAGGAAATCCAGCGCCAGCCGCCTGACCACATAGTCGATGATCGACAGAGCTCGCGGGATCTCCGGATCGTCCGTCATTCCCGCGGGCTCGAACCGCAGGTCAGCGAACTGCCGAACGTATGTCGCCAGCGGCACTCCGTGTGYCAGACCGGTCGAGATCGCCGACGAGACGGTCTCGGTCATTCCACGCAAGGTGGATCCCTGCTTCGCCATGATCAGATTGACGTCCGCCAGCGAACCGTCGGTATGCAGAGACGCGATGATGAAGCCGTAGGCGCCCCCAACCGTGAAGGCTCTCGTCATGGACTGACGATGGCGTGGCGCCCGCCGTGCCACGCCACTGGGCGTACGGGTTCCCATCGTCGACGTCGCGTCAACCACGGCGCGTTCCTCTCGATCGACATGTTCATTCTGACGAGCTACATCYAGTAATGATCACAACAGATAGCGTCACTACATAGCGAGGGGCGCCAGATGTTGTGGTGCGGCCGAGAGGTCAGCATAGGGCAACGGTCATCCCCTCTCGACGTCGAGGCTCGGCGTGTCCGACTTCTTCCGACCGCGCCAGTCGCGACCTGCCCACATCGGGGGCTCGCGCCCGCATGTCTCAGCCACGAGCCCGGGGGAGRCGAAGAGGAACCGGGGCTTTGCGAGATCGGCCCCGCCGACTTCTCCGGCGATGAATCCAGCCTGCTTCGCGGGAGCCTCGACGCGTCCGCTGCGACAGGCACTCACCTCTCACCAGTGAGTCGCCCTGCAGGCCCGGTCACGCTGGAAGTAACGCGGCCCGGCTCCGCTGTTTACGCAGGTGGAGGCCCTTTTCGGTACCGAAGAACTTCTTCGCAGTACGGGGAATGACTCATGTCGCCAGGTCGCGGACAGTGACAGGACCTTTACAACCGCCGAAACCTTTTGGAAGCCTCAGGGCAGGGCTTCGGCACCGTCCGTCCGGAGGCAAAGTCCATGCAGCATCCGCATGAGCCCTTCGCCCGGCTGTCCGCTGCCCTGCGCCTCGCTGGCGCGAGTTCAGCCCCCACGCCACCTCAGAGTGATCTTTTTCTGGATCCCGGTGCGCTGCGCGGCTGGGTGGAACGACGCTTCGCGGACGAGGTGGGCCGAGTCCGGGTCGCGGGCACGCTTGACCGCCGTCTGGTCTTCGTCGAACGGCTCGACGATCGGTGGGTCGTCGCGGATCTGTCCGGTCAGCCGCACCGTTCCCGGGCCTGGCCCCCGTGGGCGCGAGAGTCGGTCGTCATCGAAGATCCAGGATCGTCGCTGTCATTGGCCATGCTGGCCGAGGATGCCGTGCGCCGGCTGTCGCGTCCCAATGTTCTCCTGGCGGCGCTCTATCACCCGSAGACGTTTCCGCTGCCGCGGTTCCCGCTGGGCATCAGCACGGTGGCGCGCGCGGCCCGGGGAACACTGCTCGGCACGGTGTCGCTGGCAGACATGCAGCTCGGTSTCCCCCTCGACGACCTGATCGCTCGCGTCGAGGCGGACCGGCCGGACGTCCTCGGGGTCTCCGCGACGTTCGGCCAGTACGACCTGCTCACCCGCCTGCTGGAGGTGGTCTACGCCAACGTTGATCCGCCGCTCGTCGTCGCCGGTGGCAGTCTCACCGCCAGGGTCGAGCGGGTTCTGCTGGACCGGTTTCCCCAGTTGTTGGTCGCCAGGGCGGGTGGGGAAGCGACGATCAGCGCCCTGCTGGCGCACTGGCACGGCGACGGCGGCCTCGACGAGRTCCCCGCGCTCGGCTACGTGGGAGCGCCCCGTGGGGGCGGGCTGGCGGTCGGACGGCGGCGAACCGCGAAACCCGTCGTCCGGGACGTGACAGCGAATGTCGTTCCCGAGCTCGATCTGCTGCCGGCGACGTTGGACCGTCACGGTGTCGCACAGTTGGAGACCAGCCGGGGCTGTACCAGCTACTGCTCGTTCTGCCCCCGCGATCACAAGGGAGCCTGGTCGGGTGCCGGTGTCGAGCGGCTGCCGTGGCTGCTGGGCGAGCTGGGCGCGGTCTTCGACCGCTACCCGCGGGTGTCGCGGACGTTGTACCTGGTCGACGAGGAGTTCCTCGGCCGCGGCCCCGATGCCCCGGGCCGGGCGMTGCGGCTGGCCGGTCTGCTGCGCGGGGCGGGCTTCGGCTGGGAGTCCAGCTGCCGCATCGACCAGGTCGTCGACCCGGACCGGGACCTCGGTTGGCATGCCGAGCGCGCCGAGATGTGGCGGATGCTGGTCGCCTGGGGTCTGCGGCGGATGCTGTTGGGTGTCGAGTCCGGGGTGGACAGCGTCCTGGAGCGGTTYGCGAAGGGGACGAGCGGCGACCAGAACGTGCTGGCGGTCCGGACCCTGTCCGTGCTCGGCGTGCCGACCCGGTTCACCTACATCACCTTCGACCCGCTGATGACCCTCGACGAGCTGAAAGCCACCCACGCGTTCCAGGGCCGCACCGACCTGCTCCTGGCCCCACGACCGGATCTTCCCGCCGCCGAGGTCGCGCGCGGCGTGAGGGACAGCAGCTTTGTCGCGACGGCCAGCGTGGGCAGGCCGTTCTACCAGGGGATCTCCTACCTGCTGGTCGGCATGGAATGCCTGATCGGTGYCGCCTACACCCGCCAAGTCCAGCACGCCGRCCTCGCCGGTGCGGTGACGCCGAGCATGGGCCGGGTGGAGGCCCGCTACGCCGACTGGCGAATCGGGGCCGTTGCCGGCTGGGCTCAGCGCTGGGTCGACCGGCACTTCGCCCTCGACTACACCTTCAAGTCGCTGGAGAAGGTCCTCGACGGCGACCCACGCCGCCAGGTACGCGAGGCCCGCAGCGTCCTCAAGGACGCCAGCTACACGGTACTCGGCGACCTGATCATTGAAGTCGACGCCCAGCCGCTCTGCCACGATCCGGCTGCCGAGGCGACCCTGGACGCCCGGATCTGGCAGCAGGTTGAGAAGCGCCTCACCCTGCTCCGGGGCGAGCTCGCGACTACCGTGCACGACCTGCTGCCCGCTCTCGACCGTGAGCACGCGGAGCTACTCACCGTCGAGTACCGACGGTGGTCGGCGGCCAGYGGCTGGACGCTGATCAACGCGGCGGACTCCTGTGCCAGCTGACCCRCCGACCCGCGGCCGGTCAACCGCCGGTCTTCTCCGGGATCGGCACCCAGTTGAACTCCGGGCAGAACCGGGCGTAGGTCACCAGCTTCCACGCCGCGTAGTCCTCCAGCCGGCCGGTCGCGCGCAGCAGGTGCTTGACCCAGGTGTGGCAGACCCGCTCGTCGTGGCTCATCGCGGTGTCGATCTGGTCGAGCATCCGGCAGGCGACCGCGAAGTCGTCCACCGTGAGCGCGCTCAGGTCGATCTCCACGTCGTCCACGGCGAAGGTGAATACCAGCCGGGTGGTGGAGAAGCTGGTGTAGCGCTCACCGAGGAAACGAGCGTTCCCGTCGAGCGTGGCCATCAGCTCGGCACGGCGTTCCACCGGGTAGCCGATGCCCAGGTCCAGATCCGAGGTCTCCAGGTTCAACCGGGTGCCGAACGAGCCGACGTCCCGCGGCCGGTGCCCGGTCCAGCGCTCGATGAGGTCCGACGCCTGCGCGCGCACCGCGTGCAGTCGCTCGTCGTGGGCGCGCATCGCCGCGTAGAACGCCGCGGCCCGGTCGAACTCGGCGTCGGGGAAGTCGCTACGGTCGGCCCACCCCTTCGCCCTGATCGCATCCAGGTCCAGCAGGGTGGCAGGGTCCGGAGTCGTCATGCCGGTGACCCTAACGTCACAGCCAGCAGCGTTCACACACAGGTCGATCCCAGAGATCGCCGGCGGACAACGAGGGGAACGAGATGACGGCACCGAATCTTCTGACCGCCCGGACGCTCGCCGGCGGGCTGACGGTCCACCCCGTCGGCGTCGGCTGCTGGGCCATCGGCGGACCGGACCACAACCTGGGCCTGCCGATCGGCTGGTCCACCGCCGACGACCGCGCCTCCCTCGCAGGACTGGAACTCGCCTACACCCTGGGCGCGAACCTGTTCGACACCGCCGACGTCTACGGCCACGGCCACTCCGAACGCCTCCTCGGCCACCTCGTCTCCCAGGTCGACCGGGACAGTCTCGTGCTGTCGTCCAAGGTCGGTTACTTCGCCGGGACCGCCGCCCACGCCTACCAGCCCTCCGCGATGCGCCGCCAGCTGGAGACCAGCCTGGAGAACCTGCGCACCGACCGGCTCGACATCTACTTCTTCCACACCAGCGAGTTCGGCCCCGACGACCGCTACCTCGACGACGCGATCGCCCAGATGGGTGACTTTCAACGCCAGGGCCTGGTCCGCTGCGTCGGCATGCGCGGCCCGCACCGCTACGCCCCTCACCGGCTCACCCAGCCACGATCCGCCCGGCCGGACAAACACGCCCGGTTCCGGGCCCTGTTCGACCGCGTCCGTCCTGACTTCCTCGCTGTCCGCCACAACCCGCTGACCCCGCCCGCACCTGCCGGCGAACAGGACATCTTCACCCTCGCCGCCGAAAATCACACCAGCATTCTGATCAACAAGCCGCTCGGCCAGGGCCTGCTCACCGGCAAATACGACCCGCGCCGTCCACCCCGTTTCGGCGACGGGGATCACCGGCGACGCAAACGCTGGTACACCCCTGACGCACTCGCGGTCGTCGACCGTGGGCTCGCGCCCCTGCGCGACCGGTTCGGCCCGTCGACTCAGGACCTGGCCCGGGTGGTGCTGGCCTACAGCCTTCAGCGCGCCGACAACGCGGCCGTGCTCGTCGGCTTCACCACCCCCGACCAGATCCGCGAGAACCTCACCGCCCTCGACACACCCCTGTCCGCCGACGACCTCACCTTCGTCCGGGCCACCCTCGGCCAGCTCCAGCAGGACCTCGACGCCGCTGGCGAGGTCTTCCTCGACGAAACGGCGCCACCCGCATGAACCCCCAGCAGGCCCTGTTCCCAAACCCGCCCGCACCGGTCGCTCCCGCGGCCACGACCGAGCTGCGGCTGGTCACCTTCAACGCCCAGCACGCCGCACCCGACCGGGCCCGCCGCCAAGCCGCCTGGCTCGGACAGCAGACCGACGCGGACGTCGTCGTGCTCACCGAGGTCGGCCACGGACCCGGCGGCCACACCCTGCTCGACGCACTCGCGCAGCACGGCTACGCCCACATCCACGCCCCACGGCCGGGCGCGCCCGACTACAGCACGGTCATCGCCTCCCGCAACGCGCCCCTCGAACCTGTGGCCACGGGCATCGACGTTCTTGCCCACCGCGCACCCGTCGTGGACCTGCGGATCGATGGACAGCGCCTACGTCTGGTCGGCCTCTACGTCCCGTCCCGCGGACCGGCCGCACGCCGCAACGAGAACAAGCGCGCCTTCCAACACGCGGTCACCCGGGCCCTGCCCGACGTCCTTGCCGGCTTCGACGGGCCCGTCGTGGTCACCGGCGACCTCAACGTCGTCGAACCCGGYCACGTCCCGCACTATCCAGTCTTCGGCCGCTGGGAATACGACTTCTACCGCTCCTTCACCGACACCGGCCTCATCGACGCCTACCGCACCCTGCAACCCACCACCCCGGGCCACAGCTGGTACGGCCGCGGCGGCAACGGCTACCGCTTCGACCACACCTTCCTCACCCACGACCGACTCGACCTGACCCGGTGCGACTACCTCCATGCCCCCCGCCACGAGGGCCTCAGCGACCACGCGGCGATGGCCGTCGCCGCTGTCGTTGCTCCCCGGCATCTCCAGTCGTAGTCCGCCGGCGTCAGATCGATTCCGCCGCGATCCAGGCGAGGATCACTCGTCGTATGAGGGCTCGTCCTTCGGTGAGGCTCATGGCCGATGTCTTGCTCGGGGTGCCGGGCATCCTGGCGTGCCGTGCGGCCTGTCCGCTGATACCGGGATGGTTCGCGGCCTGCTTGAACGCCTGCTTCTCGGCTTTCGTTACCCAGCCGAGGGCAATCGGGTCGCGGCCGTCCTGCACGATCTCCCACACCTTGTAGAGCTCGACCCACCCAAGGTGCGTGGCCCGGCCGAGCATCGCCAGGGCCTCCGCGAGCGCCGGACCGCGGGCCGCGGCAGCCGCCTGCGGCGGGCCTGGCGGCGGTGGCGGCTCGGAGGCCACCGCGTCTCCTCCTACAACGACCTTCCCGAATTGGGTAGTACACCTAATTGTCTCAGGCGTGAGGACGGCGTGACGTCGATCACCGTCGTCGTACATCCCGGTCAGCTCGACGGCGTGGAAGTCGGTGCCGTTCAGCCAACCGATGCCGTTGACCCAGGCGAGCACCTCGGCCGCTGCCTCGTAGAAGTCCGTGTCCTCGGGCCGGTGGTCCACCGCTGTCGAGGTGAGGTAATAGCCCTCCTCGTCGCAGGAGACCTGAGTGTCACCCGTGGGCAGCACCCGCGAGAGCAGGGCGAGGTCGGTCTCCCGGCCCCGTAGACGCGCTTTCAAGGTCATCTGCCCAGCGTACGGTCTGCGGCCATCTCCTCCGCCAGGTGCAGATGCCGACGACTCCTGTGGCGATGGGCGGATCTGTCGGTGCGCCGGACTAACGTCGCGCAATGACCGAYACGGCAGGTATGTCCTGTACGCATCAGGGCTTGGCTGCGCCTGTACGCCAATCGTCGGACGACGTGATCGGAGATCTTCGCGACGCGCATACCTGCATAAAGATCGCGATCCGGCGAGCTGCTGCGCACGGACTGGTGTCCGACCCAGATGCCGTACTCGACGCGATCGCACCTGAGCTGGTGGCTGTCAAGGCGCTGGCGGAGGAGGCCGCGCTGCGCATCACCGTCGAGACCGAACGACGAGAACGCACCGAGCGCGCCCACACGCGAGTGCTTCGAGTCGTCGAGTCACGGGTGCGCAACGCGCTCGCGAACCTGGTCGTCACCGCCGTGGACAGGGAGTTCAACCCGCACGGCTGCTTCGTCTACCTGCTTTGGGGGACCGACCCCGACAGACCGCTCTACGTGGGGAAGTCGACCAACATCCTGGCCCGGCTCGGCCAGCACATGAGCGACTCGACGAGGCGCTACCGCGTCCAGCGGGTCACGGTGATCCGATGTCGGGACGGCCGTCAGATGGACCGCACCGAAGGACGGCTGATCGAGGAGTACCAGCCGACCCTCAACATCCAGGGCATTCACTAGCGGAATCGCCATTTCGGCGTTCATACCGGCCGTCCACGCGTCCGTCGAGTCACTCGGCCTGCCAGCGACGACATCGACGGAAGCGCGCCGAGTGGTGGACAAGGGAGTCGGGGCCAGGTCATCGACGCGACCATGCCCGTCGATGACCTGGCCCCGACCGCCGTGGCCTTCCTCGCCGCGAATCCGACCTCGCCGCCACCTGAACGTCTGGACGCTCATGCTCGACGCCCCGCGGATTGTCCGGGCGCGATCCTCCTCACCTACCGCACGCTGCGCCTCGACGCGTTCGCCCACGACCCAGAGCTGCATGGCCTCCTGGATGAGGTTCACGTCGAAGCCGTGGACGCCCTGGACAGCGCCGCGCACGCTACCCGTGTGCTCCAGCGCAGCCTCAATCAGCAGACACCGGCGGGTACACCTGCTGCGGACCTCGCCTCCTACGCAGCGTCAAGAGCCAATCAAGTCCGGGTGGACATCCTGCGCGGGTTTGAGGAGTTCCTCCGATCTGGGCAGACCTCGTCGCCGGGCTGGGGAGAACCGTCGAGCCCCGCCCGYGATCAGAATTGTCCGGGTCTTCCTTGCGGGGGATGCGAGCCAGCGGGTGCCGGCAGATCTGGCCGAGATCTTTGCTGTCCTGGTCGGCCTCGCTCAGCTGGCCCTCACCCGGCCCTAACCACCGGCCTGCACCCTCGTTGCAGCCCCGCCGCGTCGTCCGACCCGGGCGACCAGACGAGACGTGTCAGGCGCTCAGAGGGGCAACGGTCGCGGTGTCCCACTGGTAGGTCCGGCCTTCGCGGTACAGCCGCACCAACCGTAGATCGGCTACGGAGACCTCGGCGGGGGGCAGGTCACGCAGCCCCGCGACCCGGTGGATGATCGGTTCCGCGGGCGTGTCGCGGTTGCAGTAGGCGATGCCGATGTGCGGACGGAAACGCCGTTTCACGGCGGGCAGGCCGCAGGCGGTGGACACGTCGTCCAGGGAGTCCCGCAGTCTGATCAAGGGTTCCCAGGGGGTGACGGTGAAGCGGACCGCGCCGTTCGATCCTGYCAGCGGTCCGACCCGCAGCCGGAACGCCGGCTGGTGACCGCACTGTTCGGCGACCCGGCGGGTGACCGCGGCGAGGGTGGCGGGGTCGATCTCGTCGGTGAACGCGAGCCGGCGCACGGTGAGGTGCAGCCCGTCGGCGGGTACCGGGTCGAGACAGGCGAGGTCGTGCAGCTGCTGCTGGCAGGTCGCGGCGAGGTCGCGTAGCGCGGCGCTGTCGAAGGTCAGGAACCAGTGGAAGCTGCTCCGGCCCGGGGTCCAGCCGGGCCGATCCCAGTGGTCGGTCATGGAGGGTAGGACTCGGAAGCGTTCCCAGTCGTCGTGGACCGGATCGTGCTCGCTCACCGTGACGCGCCGCGGGGCAGCGTCTGGGTCACCTCGGCGAGTTCAGCGACGGCGGGCAGGGTCCGCCAGGGCGCGGTGCGGCGGGCCAGTTCCTGGCCGCGTTGGCGGATCGACTCGATCGGGGCGGCACCGGCGCGGGTGAGGGCCTCGACGCCGAGCGCGGCGCTGTGTTCCGGGTCGGGGTCGGCGCCGGCCGTCAGCGCGGTGGCGACATCGAGGGTGATCAGGACATCGCTCCACCGGGAACGGTCGGCGCCCGGCATGCTGCTGGCGGTCTGGGCGTAGCTCTGGACGAGGGCGGTGTCGCCGGTGCCGACGTGGGCGGTCGCGGCGTTCGCCGCGATCCGCGCGAGGCTGTAGGCGCCGAAGGAGATGCACGGCGACATGCCCTCGGGTAGCTCGGCGTCCTCGGCGAGGTCGAACGCGCGGCCGACGGCTTCCCGCACACCGTCGCGGTCACCGAGCTGGCCCAGGGCGCGGGCTTCGCCGTTGATCGCCAGCCGGATCGCCTGCGGCCCGCCCGCGGCGTGGATCTGCCCCTCTCGGGCCCGTTCCAACGCCAGCCGGTAGTCACCGGCGTAGTAGGCGCACAGGCTTTCGGTGCCCCGTACCCAGGCCGCCAGATCGCTGTCCTCGACGGCCACCGCAAGGGTGAACGCCTCCACGCAGTAGGCGCGCGCGAGTGGGAAGTCCCCGAGGTTCACCGCCATATAGCCGGCCAGCCCCGACAGCCGCCCCGCGGCCCGCAGCAGCCGGACTCGGTCCCGGGACGTCTGCCAGCCCTCGATGAGGGTCTGCACGACCTTCCGCTGGCGTACGACAAGAGCAGCCAGGGCGGCGTGGCCGCCACCCTTTCGTATGAGAATTTGAGTCCGGCCGCGGGACGCCTGTGGTCCTGATGTTGGCCGG
>NZ_MAQZ01000070.1:0-109029 GCF_001756285.1 Frankia sp. CgMI4 | reverse complement strand
GCCCGACCTGATCGCCGGCTTCCTCGGCCAGACCGAACTGATCATCGACCCGGAACCGCCGTAGCCAGACCCTGACCATTCAAGCTCTGTAGCGCGTTGCTGATGAGTACGGGGGATATCCCGCGATGCTCATTGGGATGCCCGCCGGTAGGCTCCGGCCGGCACTCCCGGCCGGAGCCACACAGCCTATTCGCCGAAGCGAGGTCGGTCGACGGTGACCACTGCAGAATTGATGCTGCCCTACTCGCCGTTCATGATCCGGTCGTAGGTGCGGCGGGCGCGGAYGTTGCGGGCACTGGCGCCGTAGCGGCGGAGCATCTGCGGGGAGGTCCAGCCGTTCAGCTCCATGAGGTCGCCCTCGTTGCCGCCCTTGTCGAGCCACGAGTGGGAGAAGTGGTGCCGGAACTTGTGCGGGTGGACCACGACGCCGGCTTCGTCTCCGCGCCGGGAGATCATCTGGTAGATGCCGTTCGCGGTCATGGGCTGGCGGTTGTTGATCCCGAGCCACAGCTTCGGGCTGTGCGCGTAGCTGTGCTTGCCGCGCAGCCGAAGGTACCGGTCGATGGCCCGCGCGGCGTTGTAGCCGAGCTTGATCATCCGTTCCTTGCGGCCCTTGCCCGTCACGCGCAGCTCGCGGCGCTCCAGGTCGATGTCACCGCGMTCGGGGTGCTCCCAGGGTCATTGCAAAGTCGCGTTTGTGCTGGTCACGAGGGTGATGGCCTGGTCGGGATGGCGGGCGTGGTGGCGTAGGGCTCGGGCGATGTTGGTGAAGCCGGCGAGCCGGAGCAGGCTGATCACCAGGTTGCGGAGAGCGGCCATGACCTGGGGTCCGCTGCCGGTGCGAGCCTGGTGGAGGTCTTCACCCAGTGTGACGTCGCGGACCCAGTGCAGGCGGACCTCGATGGACCAGTGGCCTCGGATCCAGGTGGCCAGTTCGGCGGGTAGGGCGTCCTCGGYGGGCAGGGCGCAGATCGCGTAGACGGTCTCACGTCGCTGGCGGCGCTTGCCSTCGGTCTTCTTCTTGTTCGTGCTGATCGGACGGGAGGTGCGGGTGATCTCCGATGGCCTGGGCCGCGTGGGGGAACCCGAGCCCGGCCGGGACGGTGACGGCCTTGAGGGTGCGTGTCTCGATCCGGCCGTGGCCACGGCCGGTGGTGGTGTGCCCGACCGGGACGTCTTTCCAGGGCAGTGTCTTCAACCGGGTATGGACGGTGGGCTGGTTGCGTTTCACGGTGACCAGCAGGTGCGCTCCCCGGGCGTGTAGGTGGTCGGCGTGCGCGGTCTGCGCGTGCATCGCGTCGACGGTGATCAGGACGTCGGTCAGGTCCGGAATCTGATCGAGRACCGTGGAGAACAAAGGGATTTCGTTGGTCTTCTCGTCGACGTCGACCTGTGCCAGGACCACGCCCCGGGCATGGTCGAGAACACCGAGGAGATGCACGRGGTGGGTGCCGTGCCGGGTGGCGCGCATCGCTTTGCCGTCCACCGCGAGYACCCGCCGGACCCGGCGTCGGCGCTGTGGCGGCTGGTGCCCGGCGGTGTCGATGGTGTCGAGGCGGGCCTGGATCCAGGCTCCGATCGCGGTTTCCAACGCCGCCCGGTCCACACGTACCAGCACCCGCCAGATCGTCACCGGGCCCGGGACCCGCCCGGTCAACCCCAGGCCGGCGCGGGCGTCCGCGGGCAGGTCGGCGGCCCATTCCCCGATCGCCGCGAACGACCGGGCTCCGCTGAGCATGGCGCACACCGCGATCGCCAGGACCGCGGCGAACCGGTAACGCACCCCGCGCCGTCGACGAGGATCCGGTACCCGCGCGAGAGCTTCTAGCAACGCCGTCTGATCACCTTCGGTGATCAGACGCGGCTGGTTGATCCTGTCCGGAAGCTGCGCGGCAAGCTCGTCGACCACGGCGGCGACGGGGGATGATGGCATCGGCGGGCACGGCCTTCCCTGGCGAACATGAAGCGTCGAGAACTCCATGATCGGTGGGGGGTCGTGCCTGCCGTGCGTCTACCTCCGGCGTGTCGCCGGTATCCGTCCAGGTCAGACCATGCATCGGCCGATGCCAAGAATGATCAACTTGGCCTATCGACTACGRAATGGCCCTGGGGCTCGATCTACCAGCGCGAGAGCGACGGGATGTGGGTGGGGGCTGCCTACGTCCTCATGCCCGACGGAACGCAGCGACGCCGGCCGGTATACGGGAAGACTGCCGACATCGTCCGCGAGAAGCTCACCAAGATGCAGGCCCAGTCGGACCAGGGCATCCCAGCCGAGGCAACCGGGTGGACCATGGAGCGGTTCCTCACCTATTGRCTCAGCGACATCGTGACGCCGGCTTGCAAACCGCGCACGGTGCAGGGCTACGAGGTCATCGTCCGGAACTRCCTGATCCCGGCGATCGGCAAGAAGCGGCTGAACAAGCTGARCGGCGTCGATGTGCGGAACCTGCTCAAGCGGGTGCGCGGCACCTGCCTGTGCTGCCTGCACGGCACCGACCGCCGCCGCCCTGTGAAGCAGCGTCGCTGCTGCGCCGTTGGGCGCTGCTGCCACCAGGCGCCGTCCGCCCGGCTCGTGCAGCAGGTCCACAGCGTTCTGCGTAACGTCCTCGGCGCCGCAGTACGCGAGGAACTGGTCGGCCGCAATGTCGCGAAGCTCGCGAAGGTCTCCGGCCCGACCTACAAGGTGCACCGGGGGCTCAGCGCCGACCAGGCCAGCCACTTGCTCAAGGCCGCCGCGCACGACCGGCTATACGCGCTCTACGTCCTGGCCCTGTACCTGGGGCTGCGGCGAGGGGAGATCCTTGGCCTGCGCTGGGAGGACATCGACTTCGAGGACGAGACCCTTGCCGTGCGGCACTCGTTGCAGCGGGTCGGTGGGCATCTGAGGGTGGTAGYGCCGAAGACGCGGACCTCGGAGCGAACCCTGCCGCTGCTGCCGCTGATCGCGAAGGTCCTGCGCGAGCACCAGGCACGGCAGGACGCGGAACGCGAGACARCCGATGTGAACTGGCGGGAGACTGGCTTCGTGTTCACCACGGCGATTGGTACGCCGATCGAGCCGGACAACCTTCGACGTAGCTGGCTGCCGCTGTGCGGCGTACTCGGCTTGGAGGGCGTGYGCTTCCACGACATCCGCCACACCTGCGTCACGCTGCTGCTGAACGCGGGCGTGCCCCCGCACGTCGTCCGCGAGATCGCGGGGCACTCCGCGATCGACGTTACGATGGAGATCTATGCCCATGCCTCGCTGGACGACAAGCGGGCGGCGCTCCAGAAGCTCGTCGACGAGCTGGCGTAGGACGCCACTGGCCGCCCACGTGCGCTGGCGTGCGGGGCCGTTGCTACACCCGTTGCTACAAAATGATCTCCAACGTCCTGCAAGGAGACCCGTGAACGAGCAAAACCGCAGGTCAGAGGTGGTGGGCAGGGGCGGGGTCGAACCGYCGACCTTCCGCTTTTCAGGCGGACGCTCGTACCGACTGAGCTACCTGCCCCGGGCAGTGCGACTCTCGCATGAGCCACAGCGCACTGTTAGCCCTACGAACGCGGTCCCGACGGGATTCGAACCCGCGACCTCCGCCTTGACAGGGCGGCGTGAACTCCAGGCTTCACCACGGGACCATGCTCTAGATCGATCTTCAGTTGTCGCCCTCCAGGTGCCAGCCACGGGCCCTGTCCGGATCTGGAGGTCATGCTACACGACACCGGGACCACTCGAAGGGCCGGGAGCCCAGGATTCTTGCCCAACAGTCCACGCACCCGATCACTCGCGATCCGCTATGGAGACGCGACATCGGCATGAGATCCGCGGAGTCCACGCGGCGGGCGCGACGGCACGCCGGGGCGCACCCGGGAATGYCAGGCACGCCGCCGACCTCGCGGGAACCGAGCGAAAGGTGCGCAGCAGCACGGAGTCGATCCAGACCGCCGTTGCCGATCCCGTTCTGACCCGGGTCCGATGACGGGGTCGCCGTCGCCACCCTGAACCGGCCCGAGGTCATGAGCGCGTTCACCCTGCCGATGGCCACCGCCTAGGCGCAGGCCCTGTGTGCCGCGGACGCCGACCCKGAGGTCCGGTTCATCGCGGCCTCCGCCTTCGTCGGCTCCGGCTTCTCCCGCCTCAGCCTGGCCGTCGAATACGGTCTGTCCTGGCATCTTCCCCAGATCATGGGCACCGCCCGGGTCTCGGACTTCCTGCTGTCCGGCCACGCCGTCAGCGCCACCGAGGCGGCCGAGCTCGGGCTGGTCAACCAGATGATCACGGATGACGACGTACTGGACCACGCGGTGCTTGTCGCCGGTTGGATGGTCGGTTTCCCGGGCACGGGCCACCATCCGAGCGACGCCCAGATCCGTGCGCTGTATGCCGACACCTCTGCCAGGTCCGGATGAGCTCATGCGCGGCGCGGACCRGTGTCCCGCCCGGGTAGCATACGACTCTCAAGCGACAGCGACAGCGAAACGCTCGAGCCGGCGTGAAGTGATCACGATGGCACGGTATCGTCACTCACAGGTCGAGAGGCGCTGCGACGGGCCCAGGTCCGCCACGCTCGGCCCGCACCGTTCAGTAAGGGCGCCTCCCATAACCGGGAGGTGGTCTGATGGCAGGGTCCAGGTCGGTCGACGAGGTGGCCGTCCATGACGGTGTGGTCGAGGCCAGCACGGTCGGGGCAGACGCGGTCGAGGCCGGCGAGCGGGAGCTCCGGGAGCTGCTGGCCCAGCGGGTCGTCGTGCTCGACGGGGMTTGGGGCACGATGCTGCAGAACGCCGGGCTCACCCCGGCCGACTACCGCACGGAGCGGTTCCGCGACCACCCGAAGGACCTCGCCGGCGACCYGGACCTGCTGAACCTGACCCGTCCGGACGTGATCCTCGACGTGCACCGGCAGTATCTCGCGGCCGGCGCGGACATCACCACGACGAACACGTTCACCGCGACGAGCATCGGCCAGGCGGACTACGGGCTGCAGTCGCTGGTGCGGGAGATGAATCTGCGGGGCGCGCGGCTGGCCCGCCAGGCCGCGGACGAGGCCGCCCGGCAGACCGGGGGGCGGCGGTTCGTCGCCGGTTCGATCGGCCCATTGAACGTCACGCTCTCGCTGTCCCCGCGAGTGGAGGACCCGGCGTACCGGGCGGTGACCTTCGACGAGGTCCGGRCCGCCTACGCCGAGCAGATCCAGGCGTTGGCGGACGGCGGGGTCGACCTGCTGCTCATCGAGACGATCTTCGACACGCTCAACGCGAAGGCCGCGATCGCCGCCGCCCGCGAGGTCGCCCCGCGGCTGCCGCTGTGGATCTCGGTAACGATCGTCGACCTGTCCGGGCGGACGCTGTCGGGGCAGACCGTCGAGGCGTTCTGGAGCTCCATCGCCCACGCGCATCCGCTGGTCGTCGGGGTGAACTGCTCGCTCGGCGCCGAGGAGATGCGCCCGCACGTCGCCGAGCTCGCCCGGCTCGCCGGCACGTTCACGGCCTGCCATCCCAACGCCGGCCTGCCGAACGCCTTCGGCGGCTACGACCAGACCCCGGACGAAGCCGGCCAGTTGATCGGCGAATTCGCCGCCGCGGGCCTGGTCAACATCGTCGGCGGCTGCTGCGGGACGACGCCGGCGCACATCGCGCGGATCGCCGCCGCCGTCGGCGGTGCGCCGCCGCGCCCGGTTCCGACCCCGCCGGCGCGCACCCGCTTCAGCGGGCTGGAGCCGTTCGAGATCGGCGAGGACACCGGCTTCGTCATGATCGGGGAGCGCACCAACGTCACCGGTTCGGCGCGGTTCCGGCGGCTGATCGAGGCCGACGACTACCAGGCCGCCGTGGACGTCGCCCTGGAGCAGGTGCGCGGCGGGGCCAACCTGCTCGACGTCAACATGGACGCCGACCTGCTCGACAGCGAGCGGGCGATGACCACGTTCCTGAACCTGCTCGCCACCGAGCCGGAGGCGGCCCGCCTGCCCATCATGGTCGACAGCTCGCGGTGGAGTGTGCTGGAGGCCGGGCTGCGCTGCGTGCAGGGCAAGGGCGTCGTCAACTCGATCAGCCTCAAGGAGGGCGAGGAGCCCTTCCTGGAGCAGGCCCGGCGCATCCGCGACTACGGCGCCGGCGTGGTCGTGATGGCCTTCGACGAGCGGGGCCAGGCCGACACCGCCGAACGCAAGGTGGCGATCTGCGCCCGCGCCTACGACCTGCTCACCCAGCGGGTCGGCTTCCCGGCCGAGGACATCGTGTTCGACCCGAACGTGCTCGCCGTCGCCACCGGCATCGCCGAGCACAACGGCTACGCGAAGGCGTTCCTCGACGCGTTGCCGCTGATCAAGCAGCACTGCCCGGGAGCGCGGACCAGCGGCGGCATCTCGAACCTGTCGTTCTCCTTCCGCGGCAACGACATCGTCCGCGAGGCGATGCACTCGGCGTTCCTCTTCCACGCCGTGCGCGCCGGGCTCGACATGGGCATCGTCAACGCCGGCCAGCTCGCCGTCTACCAGGACATCCCCGCCGACCTGCTCGAACTCGTCGAGGACGTGCTCTTCGACCGGCGCGACGACGCCACCGACCGGCTCGTCGCGTTCGCCGAGACCGTGAGCGGGAGCGGCACGAAGCGCACGGTGGACCTGTCCTGGCGCGAGGCGCCGGTCGAGGAGCGCTTGGCGMACGCGCTCGTGCACGGCATCGTCGACTTCATCGAGTCCGACACGGAGGAGGCCCGGGCGCGGGCGGCCCGCCCCCTCGACGTGATCGAGGGACCACTCATGGACGGCATGAAGATCGTCGGCGACCTCTTCGGGTCGGGGAAGATGTTCCTGCCGCAGGTGGTCAAGAGCGCCCGGGTGATGAAGCGCTCGGTCGCCTACCTGGAACCGTTCATGGAGGCCGAGAAGCAGCAGGCGCTGCTGGCCGGCACCGGCACCGGCCGTGYCAACCGTGGCAACGGCACGGTGGTGCTCGCGACCGTCAAGGGCGACGTGCACGACATCGGCAAGAACATCGTGGGTGTGGTCCTCGGCTGCAACAACTACGAGGTCATCGACCTGGGGGTCATGGTCCCCGCCACGGTCATCCTCGACACGGCGGTGGCGGAGGGCGCCGACGCGATCGGCCTGTCCGGCCTGATCACCCCGTCCCTGGRCGAGATGGTCACGGTCGCCACCGAGATGCAGCGCCGCGGGCTGAAACTGCCCCTGCTGATCGGCGGTGCCACCACCTCGCGCCAGCACACCGCGGTCCGCATCGCCCCCGCCTACGACGCCACCACCGTCCACGTGCTGGACGCCTCCCGCGTCGTCGGCGTGGTCTCGGACCTGCTCGACGCCGACCGGGCCGGGGAGCTCGCCGTGCGTAACCGGGCGGAGCAGAAGCTCCTGCGTGAGCAGCACGAGAACCGCCAGCAGCGCCCGCTGCTCCCCCTCGCGCAGGCCCGGGCGAACCGCGAGCAGGTCACGTTCGACGACCTGCCCGTCCCCGCCTTCACCGGCGTCCGCGTCGTCACCCCGGACCTCGGCGCGCTGCGCTCGATGATCGACTGGCAGTTCTTCTTCCTTGCCTGGGAGCTGAAGGGCAAGTTCCCGGCGATCCTGGACCAGCCGGTGGCCCGTGAGCTGTACGACGAGGCGAACGTCCTGCTCGATCAGATCATCGCGGACGGCAGCCTTCAGGCCCGCGGGGTCTACGGCTTCTGGCCCGCCGTCGCGGAGGACGACGACATCCTGATCGATCAGATCGACGTCGGCGCGGTGAACAGCGCCAGCTCGCCGGGTCAAGGTGGCACGCCGGGTCCGGGTGGCACGGGGCGGCTGCGCCTGCCGATGCTGCGCCAGCAGACGGCCAAGCCCGCGGGGCGGCCGAACCGCAGCCTCGCCGACTACCTGGCCCCGGCCGGGGACCACATCGGCGGGTTCGCCGTGGCCGTCCACGGCGCCGACACGCTCGCGGCCGGCTTCGAGGCCCGGCAGGACGACTACCGGGCGATCATGGTGAAGGCCCTGGCCGACCGGCTCGCCGAGGCGTTCGCCGAGTATGTCCACCTTGAGGCGCGACGCGCCTGGTTCGAGCCGGACGCCAAGCCGTCGCTGGAGGATCTGCACGCCGAGCGCTTCCGCGGCATTCGTCCCGCCTTCGGCTACCCGGCGAGCCCCGACCACAGCGAGAAGCAGGCGCTGTTCGACCTGCTGGACGCCGGGCGGGTGGGGATGGGCCTGACCGAGTCCTTCGCGATGACCCCCGCCGCCGCCGTCAGCGGGCTCATCTTCGCCCATCCGTCGTCGCGGTACTTCACCGTCGGGCGCATCGGCCGGGACCAGGTCGAGGACTACGCCCAGCGGCGGGGCCTGAAGATCTCCGACGTCGAGCGCTGGCTACGCCCCAACCTCGCCTACGATCCCGAGTAGACGCCCCGGACAGCAGGTCCGGGTTCACGACGCTTACTCCTCGTGATCCGACATGCGGCGGCCGTTCCCGCAAGAAGCACGAGGGGCCGGCCAGACGTACGGTTGGCAGTCTTCTTGTAGTCGAGGCCGGCCGCCCGGGGTGCGACACGGATCACCGGCTTGTAGGCCCGGTCACCGACCGTGCCACCCGCCAAGCAGTAGTGGAAGGTGTTCTGCGGCAGGCCGAGAAGCCGGGCCGCGACCCCGCTTCGGTGAACACCTCCCGCTCAAGCATGCTGACGGACCAGGTGGCGAGTGTCGCCCAGTCGCGTTAAGAACTCGGATCAGGAAGGTCGGAGATGTCGAACTCGCCTGGTCTCGGGGGTTGCCGTCGGTTCCGTCGTCGGCCACGGTGATCCGGGAAGCGGACGGCCGGTACTACGTGTCGTTCGTGGTCGATGTGACCGACGAGCCGTACCCGGTCGTGCCCGCCGAGGTGGGGGTCGATCTTGGGCTCGATCGGTTGGTGACCATGTCCACGGGTGAGATCGTGGCGAACCCTCGCCCGCCGCGGTCGAAGCGGCGGCATCTCGCCCGCGCCCAGCGGTCGCTGGCCCGCGCACGGAAAGGTTCCGCGGACCGTCGGAAGGCGGTGCGGCGGGTAGCGGTGTTGCACCGGAAAGTGCGCGAAACCCGCCGGGATCATCATCACAAGCTTGCCGCTCGACTGGTCCGCGATAACCAAGTGGTCTACGTCGAGGAGATGGCGGCTACCGGGCAGACGCCCGTTCCATGGGACAAGGTAGTTCCATGGGACAAGGTAAAGGCCGACCTCGGCCTGGTATGAGGTACCCGGTCGGCATAACCCCGCATGCGCTTCRTCAATTGCGCAAGCTCGACCCAACGGCGCGACGCCGCGTCCAGGCGGYGGCCAGGAACGGGCTTGGCCGGCCGTGCCAGAAGATCGCCAGGTCGTCGCGGGCGCGGGTCGCCGCGACGAACAGCAGTGACCGGTCTCGTGCCCGTTCCTGCTGGTACCGCTTTGGGTCGACGTCCTGGTACCGCTCGACCACGCCACGGGGCACAAGCCCGGCGCTGGCACCTCCGATGATGATCCGCCGATACTCCAGGCCCTTGAAACGGTGCATGGTGCCCACGTGGACGCCGCCGGCTCGCTTCGGCCCGTCCGGCCCGATCTCGATGGCAGAAATCCCGCTCGCCTCGAGGTGTGTGACGACGTCCTCCACCATCCGTCGAGTCGGCACGCACACGGCGGTCGAACCGTCGCCGGCACTGGTCGAACCGTCGCCGGCGCTCTCCCAGACCCTGATCTGCCCGCTGATGAGCTTCAGTTCATCCGCCCAGGTGACGGCCTCACCGAGCACGGGTTCTCCGCCACTGAGMAGCGACCGGTACCCCGCGAGGTTGTCGTCGCCGCCGTCGAGGTCGTCGTACGTCTCACCGGCAAGCAGCCGAAGCGCTGTCCACAGGATCTGACGGGTGGTGYGGTAGCTCAGCGTCAACTTGGCACTGCGACCACGGATATTCACGCCGAGACTACCAAGCGTGACGTAATTATCGTAGATTCGCTGGTGGGTGTCGCCGACGAGGAAGATGTCGTCCCGACCTGGCGCGACCATGGCCCGCAGCATCTTCCAGTGCGCCGGGTTGAGGTCCTGGGCCTCATCCACGACGACATGCCGATAGCGGTACCTGGGCAGGGAGCCGGAAGCGGTGGGCTGACCGGCCGCGCTCACCACCGCGGCCGCGCGGTCCTGTTCGGTGCGGGCGGCGTATTCGGCTACCTGGCGCCACGTCCACACACCGGCGTCGTCCAGGCGCTTGGTGAAACGTTCGACGAGTTGCCACACCGCGTCGCGGTCGGCTCGGGACAGTGGCCGCCCTCGACCTGGTCGCCGGGCCTTGAAGTAGTCGGTGCGGGAACGGAGCACCTGGCCCAGAACGACCTCGGCCCACTCGGCCGCGAGAAACTCGGCGTCCCACCGTCGTTCACCGACCTCGTCAAGCATCGCGGCCCACTCCCGCACGGCGGCGTCATCGTCGATCGTCCGCCGGCGACGGCTCGCCCCGGCCTCACCGACAACCCGGCTCGCGAGCTTGTCGATGTTGACGATATCGACCCGATCGACGAGGTCGGGGCCGACCAGGTCGAGGAACCGGGCCCGCAGGTCGGCGGCAAGGTTGCGGTTGAACGTGGTGAGCAGGATCGGCTTGTCATCGCCCGGCGGCAGCCGGGCGGCGAGGTGCCCGGCCCGGTGCAGCGCGACGATCGTCTTCCCGGTTCCCGGCCCGCCGCTGACCCGCGCCGGTCCGCCGTAGACCCGGTCCACGAGCTGGCGCTGGGTCGGATGCAGGAAGACCTGCCACCGCGCGAACGACTCGCCCAGCACCGCCTGCAGCGCGGCATCGTCGCTGGTCACCTGGGTCGCCGGCCGGGCAACCGCCGCAGCGAAGTCCTCCGGGTCGACCRGGCTGTCGGCCTTCACCGGCACGGTGACGTGTTCGAGTACTTCTTCGACGCTCTTGCCGTCGTGCAGCGCCAGGAGCACGTCGGACGTGAGCTGCGGGGCGACCTCGGCGAGCCCGAGCAGCTCGTCCTCGTCAACGATCCGTCTGATCAGCGGAAGCAGGGCCGGAACCACACCGAGGTCGACCAGGTCCTGGTCGGTGAAGGCCTCGAACAACGGCCGTTCGACGTCCTTCTGGCCGCCCGGCTCCCCCCCCTGCGGTGTCGCCGACTCCCGGCGCCGGCTCTGGCCTGACCTGGGCGGGCCTGACCCGGGTGTGGGTCAGCTGCCGTTCCGCACGACTGGCTGTCCCTCCGTGAGCCGAGTGGACCATCGATCCTTGATGCGGGGTTCGTTGCGAGGTTCGTTGCGAGGTTCGCTACGAGATTCAATGTGAGGTTCGAGGCGAGATCGGATGCCTGCCATTCGGACACGGTCCGCACCAGCCAGCCTGCCGCCGCGTAGGCGGCGTCGCGTCCCGAGCCTTCGGGGTCGCCCGGCCCGGCCGCGGTGACGACCCCGATCCTGGCGGCCGGCCAGGCCAGCTCCGCCTGCCAGGCCGCGTCCCCGAGTTCGTACCCGACCTCCGGTACCGGCACATCCCGCGCCGCCAGCTCCCGCACCAGCTCGACCAGCCCCGGCTCCGTCGCGGTGATCATCCTGAGCACCGCCTGCCACGCGGGCCCGACCGCCGCCGGCTGCTGCTGCTGCGCCGGGCCGGTTACCTCGACAGCCGCCCCGGGATGCGCACCGGACGACGTCCCGATCCAGACCGAGGTCTCGGCATCGAGCTGGACCGACCGACGCACCGACAGCGCACCCGATCCCGCCGCGACCCGGAGCAACGACGGGTCGAACTCGCCGAGGGCGCTCCGCGCGAGCTGGACGCCGTCGCCGCCCCCGGAGTCAAGGAACTGCAGATGAGCGCGTTTTCTCGGCGTTCGGCTTCTCGGCGTTCGGCGGCGCACGCTCGATATAGGGCACCTGACCTGCGGTGACGTCCGTCGAGGGCGCCCACAGCCGGATTTACTCCTCGTCGATTGAGCTCCCGGGTGCTTCGATGCGCGGGTCCGACTGCGTTCGGGGCCCGACTGCGTTCGGGGCCCGTCCGTTCAACAGCCCGCGGTCACGACTCAACGGCCCGCGGTTGTGACCGCTCGCTTGCCCGTGCACCCGACACCTCCCTGCTCCGAGGAGCCGACATGAAGATCCTGACCGCGACCGCGGCCACCCAGGGCCAACGCGACGACGACGGCGATGGTTCGCGACATCGCCGAGATGAGCCGGAGCTCCTACGCCGAGGCGCTACGGGCAGGCCTAGCCGCGCAGAGGTGRCACGCCGTCGGCTCCGAATCGCTGGCCGACGAGCTGACCCGGCTCGTCAACGGCTGGCCGGCAGGCGCCGTCGTGGAACGACGGCTGGACATCGTCACCGTGCGCGAGTGGACCATCCCGTAGTCAGCCTCAGCCCCACCGGTACCGTCATGCGGCCCGATCCGTGCCGGCCGGCCCGATCCGTGCCGGCCGGCCCGATCCGGCCGGCTCGTGCCTGCCGGCTCGTGCCTGCCGGTCTTCCCGCCGCCGCCGTGATGGGGACCTGGCGCGCACAGCCGAGGCACAGCGGACGCACAGCGCGGGCAAAAACTGTCCCGCCATGGTGAAGGCACAAGATCAGTCGATTTCAGGGAGAGCGCATGGCGGATTACCAGCGGGACGGCCGGAGGCCGACGTACGAGGGGCGTCCCCTGCCCCGGCCCGAGGAGGAGGCCGTCGACCAGGGACTGGGCTTCGACCTCGGCACGCTGCTGAGCCGGCGGCGGATGCTGACCTTTCTCGGCCTCGGTGCCGCGACGGCGGGCCTGACTGCCTGCGGAACAGGCGGGGCCGAAGCCTCGGGATCGTCCGGCTCCACCGCGTCGCCCAGCACGTCGTCATCCGCCTCGACCAGCGGGGCGTCCGGGGAGATCCCCCAGGAGACGGCTGGCCCCTACCCGGGCGACGGTTCCAACGGGCCGGACGTGCTCGAGCAGAGCGGCGTGGTCCGCAGCGACATCCGGTCCAGCTTCGGYGGAGCGACCGGCACCGCCGAGGGCGTTCCCATGACGCTGGAGCTGACCATCACCGATCTCGCCGGCGGCGTCCCCTTCGCGGGAGTGGCCGTCTACGTGTGGCACTGTGACCGCGAAGGCCGCTACTCGATGTACACCAACGGCATCACCGACCAGAACTACCTGCGCGGCGTCCAGATCGCCGACAAGGCCGGGAAGGTACGCTTCACCAGCATCTTCCCGGCCTGCTACAGCGGACGCTGGCCACACATCCACTTCGAGGTCTACCCCGACCAGGCCAGCATCACCGACGCCACCAAAGCGATCGCCACGTCCCAGGTCGCCCTGCCGAAGAACGTCTGCGACCAGGTCTACGCGCAGCAGGGCTACAAGGCGTCGATCGCGAACCTGTCTCAGGCCAGTCTCGACAGCGACAACGTCTTCGGGGACGACGGTGGCGCCCGCCAGCTCGCCACCGTGACCGGCAACGTCACCAGCGGCTACACGGTCTCCCTCGCCGTCGGCGTCGACACCACGACCACCCCGTCCAGCGGCCAGCCCGCCGGTGCGCCCGGCGGCCAGCCACCGTCCGGCGGGCCCGGCGGGCGGCCGCCGGGTGCGCCGAGCTGACCCACACGACGCATCGGGAGGACACCCCGTCGTCACGGCCAACCCCCTCCGGTTCACGGAGTCGAACTCGACGATCCTGGTGGTCGAGAGGTCTCCGGGGACTCGGGGGGCTGGGGACTCGGGGGGCTGGACAGGTGCGTGGGTGCACAATGGCGCTCTCGACCTCGGGGCGACTCATGCATCGCGGGTTGGGGGAAATCATAGGTCGGGGAAATCGTGGGTTGGGGGAAGGAGAGCCGCGATGTCCGTGCCGGAGGTGCCAGCGCCGGACGAGCTGGTGATTAGCGTGGAGGCTCCGGAGCCCGTTCGGGACGACCTCGGCCTAGAGTTCACCATCGAGTCCGACGTGGATGTCGCCCATCCGCTCGTGACGATCGGTGATTCGCTCACCCATGGCTTCCAGAATCTGGCGGTCCGCAACACCGACCGGTCGTGGCCGGYTCTGCTGGCCGAGGCGATGGGGGTGACGCCGTTTCGCTATCCGGTCTATCCCGGGCCGGATGGCTGCGCCGGCCTCCCCCTCAACATGGAGGAGTTGCTGCGCCACGCGGACACCATTACCAAGGGCCGGCCGCTACCGGCGCACGCGCTACGCCTGATAGTCGCGCTGTACACCCAGGCGCGGGGGGTGCAACGCTACTGGGGCTTCGGCCCGGGCCGGCTCMCCGTCGAGCAGGCGGAATTCAACCACAATCTCGCAATCTACGGTTGGGATGTCCGCGACGCACTCTCGAAGAACGTCGGCTGGTGCCAGGAACAGCTGGCCGAGCGCCCCGCCCGCCGGTCCTGGAATCCGCGCAGGCTCCTGGTCCAGAACGACGGGCCGATCGCTGCCCTGCGTGCCCTGGCCGGCCCCGGCGACCCKGGTACCACCCAGCTGACGGCGGCGCGGCAGCTCGGTGCCGAGGGCGTCGGCACGCTCGTGGTCGCTCTCGGGGCCAACAACGCGCTGTCCAGCGTTCTGCGGCTGCGGCTGGTCTGGAGCGGAGACAACTTCGCCGACMTGAACGGGAAGAAGGCCTACACGGTATGGCGCCCCGCCCACTTCCAGYAGGAGTACGACCAGCTCGTCACCGAAATCGAAAAGGTGGGAGCCCGGCATGTCGTGCTGGTCACCGTCCCCCACGTCACCGTCGCACCGCTCGCCCGCGGGGTCGGCGACAAGCCGGAAGGCTCGCGATACTTCGCCCGCTACACCTACGCCTGGATCAGCGACGACCAGTTCGACACCGCCGACCCCTGCCTCACCGGGACGCAGTGCCGGCAGATCGACAGCGCCATCGACATGTACAACCAGGTCATCATCGAACACGTCAGGGCGCACCGGCAGGCCGGTGACGACTGGCGGGTCTTCGACCTGTGCGCCCTGCTGGACCGGCTCGCCTACCGCCGCTATCTCGACGACCCGACCACCCGACCGAGCTGGTGGAACCGGTACGGCCCCTATCCGCTACCCCAGGCACTCCGCGAGCTGCACCCCCGGCCCGACACCCGATTCTTCCTCTCCGACGCCCGGGGTCGTACCCAGGGAGGTCTTATCGCGCTCGACGGCGTCCATCCCACCAGCATCGGCTACGGCATCATGGCCAGCGAAATGCTCGCGATCCTGGCCCGCGCGAACGTACCCGGAGCCGTGGGCGCCACCATCGACTTTGCTGATCTCCTGCGTCGGGACACCCTGGTCAGCAACCCGCCCGCCAGCCTCGGCGGCGACTTCCGCACCCTCGGCTGGCTACAGCACCGGCTCCAGCTGTTCGCCGCGCTCACCGAACTCTGGTAAAAACCGAACTCTGGTGAACTCAGCCTCTTTGCTCGTGGACCACGAATGCTATTCAGCCGATCATCCCACACGGCCCTGCTGGTTACCGCTCTTCCCAGGGGGGTCCGCCGGCGAGTAGGGCGGCACACCGCCAGATGAGCAAATATTGCCCTCCGAAAAATTGCCGTTCTGGCGGGAACGCTGTGCGTCGTGGCGTCGGTAGCGCAATGTGGGGACGTCGAGCAGTATTCCGGTGGCGAGGGCGGAGCCGGCAATGAGGGTCGCGGTGTCCTCGACACCGCGCAGCGCCGCCCATCCCCCGACGACGAGGAGCAGGTTTCGGCGCCACATCACCCCGGCCKGATGCACGGGTGGCAGGGTGCGGTCGGGTAAGGCGGACGCCCACGCGACGGCCAGCGCACCGCGGGCCAGCGGCCCGGCGGGCACTGCCAGCGGCGCGGTGCGCAGGGTGYCGTCAGCGTGCAGGTCGCGGGCATGGCCGACCGCGTAGCCTGCCGCGGGATGGGCGGCGAGCGCGCCGCTGAGGTCGGCGAGCGCGCCGGGTTCGAGCTCATCGTCGGCGTCGAGGTTCTGGACCAGCGGCGCGGTGYACGCGCCGAGGGCGATGTTGCGGGCGACCCCGAGGCCTTCCTGGGTGCCGTGCGCGGCGATCCGGACCCGGCCGTCGTCCGCCGCTCCGCAGGCGGTCAGCACGTCGAGGACCTCGTCGGGCGACCCGTCGAGGTGAACCCGCCATGTCCAGTGGGGATGGCTCTGCCGGTGCAGCGAGTCCCACGCCGCGGGCAGGTAACCCGCGTACTCGGCGTGTACCGCGGTGACCACATCGACCCGCATGTTCGCAGTATGTACCGATCCGCCCCGCAGCCGTGTGGTACATATCCGGAGAAGATCTGACGGAGGGGGCACATGGACGTCGCATCGATCAATGCGCGGCTCGGTCAGGCAGCCTCAGCCGACTCCCGCGAGTTGGACCGGGTCTGCGAGGACGTCGCCGCCGAACTGATCGACGCGAACATCGAACCTCCCTTCCGGGTCTCATCGGCGGACTTCGTCACCGACCCCTGGCTGATCTGCGCCRACCGGTACTGGCGCCGCAGGTTCCTGCGCGAGTCCACCGTCGAGGGCGGCGTTCTTGCGTAGTCGGGTGGTCCAGGTCACCGGGGCGGGTAGGGTGCGTAGCTCGTCGCCGGCGTAGGCGGCGTCGGCGACGGCGTGGATCGTATGTCCGGGCAGTGCGGTGGCCAGTTTCTCGACCATGCGGGCGGCCAGCCACAGCCGGGAGGCCGATGTGGTGTCCTTGCGGACCAGTCGGGCCATCACCGGCAGGCAGATCTGCCGGTCGAGGCAGGGTAGGGTGACGATGATTCCGGCGAGGACCCAGTTGTTGCCGTAGCCGATCTGGCGGGTGTCGACGGCCGAGCCGTCGTGGAACCAGCTCGCGGCCCAGACCTTGGTGCCTCTGCGGTGGAACAKCGTGTCGTCGACCGCCACGGTCACCGGTGCCCCGGCGGGGATCAGAAGGCGCACCGCCAGCCGGGCCAGGGTCACCCCGAGCTCGTCGGCGGACCAGACCGCGGCGGAGAAGAACCGGTGCACCCGGTCGTGCGGCCACACCCGCGACAGCCCGGCGCCGACGAGCATCCCGCACACCGTGCGCCGGCCCGTGGCCGCGAGCATCCCGGCCACCAGGGCGCGGAAAACCCGGAAGGTCGGCACGGTGAAGCACGGTCGGAAATCRGCCAGGAGAACGGCCAGGGAAAACGGTACAGTGACATCCGGGAGCATCGGCGTCCACTCATTCGAGCTGGTTTAGGAAGCGTCGATGCTCCCGCCATCAGCCCGTCGGGAAGCCTGCTTCCTCTACCGGCACGCCGCAGCCGTGCCACACCCGGACACAACTCGTCCCATCAATAGGTTAAATCAACTCGCCTCGCTAACCACCGCGAGACGATCAAGAAAACTGCGAAACTCTAGCCTCCAGGACCCGCAGATGTACGTGCTCCGGACGGGGCTGGAGCGGCTGCTGGCCGCCTACGAGCCCAATCCCGCGTTGATCATGGATGGCAGGTACGACATCCTGACCGCCAACCGCGGTGTCCAGGCACTGCTCGGGGACCTTCCAAAATTCCTGCTCGAACCGCCGATGAATGCCATAAGGATCACCCTTCACCCGGAAGGGCTAGCTCCCCGGATCCGTAACCTTTCCGAGTGGCGCGCACACCTGCTGGAGCGTATCGACCGACAGGTCACGCTACGGCCATCGAGTGAACTCAAGGAATTGTTCAACGAGGTCTCGGCGTACCCGGCGCCTGGTTCGGACGGAGACGGCCAGGCGCACGCCTCCCTCGGCGCGGAGCATTACCCGCTCGCGCTGCCACTGCAGATCCAGGCAGGCGAAACGATCCTGTCTCTCATCTCGACGGTCACCACGTTCAACACGCCTATGGACGTGACCGTCTCCGAACTGGCGGTAGAGACTTTCCTGCCAGCCGATCCGGAGACGGCACAGGCGCTTCAGGTCGCCATGAAAGGCGCACCCGTGGTATGAGCCCCCAGGCCCGGAGAAAGACCCAGGCGAAAGTGCGTGCCGGCCGGGCATCCGTGGCACGGATGTCCGGTCGGCACGTCTCCACCGGGCCGTGCCCGGACCTCCGGGGTCAGGCTCCCGGAAGCCGGTCCAGGAAGCCGCTCACCGAGCTGATTCGTCCGTCCTCGGCGAGAGTGATCACATCAAAGCCGGCCGCCGGAGCCGAGCCATCGGCCTTCGAGACCAGTTCCCAGGAGAAACGAGCGATGTTGTGGTGCCCGTCAGGGGAGCCGGCGAGCCTGAACTCGAAACCGGGGAACTGCTCGTGCGCTCCGCTGATCGCGGCGGCGATGCCGTCGTGCCCGCTGACGTCGGCCAGCGGGTCGGTGTAGGTGCCTTCTTCTGTGAACGCGGCGGCGACCGCGTCCTTCAAGTCCTCGGGAGTRGCGGCGTTCCAGGCGGCGAAGTACCGCTGGACAGCGTCGTTGTACGAAGTCAACTCAGTACCCTTTCAAAATCGTGCTGGATGGTGTTCGGAGTCACACCCGACTGCGACGCAGGGCGGCGAACTGCAGCACGGCGAGACCGCCGACCGTCGCCGCCTGCAGCGGAATCCAGACCTGCCCGGCKATGCTGGGATCGTCGAACCAGAACAACAACGCGACGATGCTGAGCACCGCCCAGGCGAGATTGGCCTCGATCACCGCGTTGACGGCCAGTACCGATGGCCGCGGCCTGCTGGCGAGCCAACCGACAGCCAGGCCGTAGAGGAGCAGGAAAGCGCCCAGAGCGAGCAGCAGATCGCCGCTGACGTCGAACAGCCGCCCCAACGGCCCCGACGCCACCAGATAGGCGATTCCGTTCACCGTGGTGACGACGGCGTCGAGGGCGAGGAAACGCTGTAGCCAGGTGGCCCCGTCCGTCCTGACCTCGGCCCCGGCACGGACCGAGGGTTGGCTCGTGGTCATTGACATCAGCCTCCTCAACGTGATCGTGCGTGGCACAGGCCGCAGGGTGCTGTGCCACGTACAGCGTGTGCCACAGTCGCCGGGATGGTCGATTACCGCCCAGGTAATCGAGCCGCGGTCGGCGCGCACGCTCCGCGGCGGATTTCAGTGGGCTCGGGACGGACGGGCGGCTAGTGCGCCGGTCAAGTAGCCGTGTGTGATCTGTGGTAGGCAGCACCGGTGGGTGGGTGCCGGGTGCCAGCCTCTGATCGGAAGGTGCTGCCTGATGCGTCCTGGGGTGTGGCGTCCACCGGTGGAGCCCTCGGCTGCGGAACAAACAGTGATCAGGCTGGTGYGGCGGGCGAAGCTGTTCGTGTTCCTGCGCCGGTATCGGCATGAGCTGTTCGACGAGGCGTTCCAGACCGAGCTGGCCGAGGTCTACCGCGACAGTCCGAAGGGCCAGCCGCCGGTGCCGCCGGCGCAGCTGGCGTTGGCGCTGATCCTGCAGGCCTACACGGGTATCTCCGACGACGAGGTGATCGAGGCGACGGTGATGGACCGGCGCTGGCAGCTGGTGCTGGACTGCCTGGACACCGACCGTCCCCCGTTTGCCAAGGGCACCCTGGTGGGATTCCGTACCCGGCTGATCAACGCTGGGTGGGATCGGCGGCTGATCGCACGCACCATCGAGATCGCCATGGTGAGCGGGGGGTTCGGGCCGCGGGCGTTACGGGCGGCGTTGGACTCCAGTCCGTTGTGGGGCGCCGGCCGGGTCGAGGACACCCCGAACATGGGACACGCCCTGCGCAAGGCTCTGGGTGTGATCGCGGCCGGRCAGGGGTGGGGGCTGGACGAAGGAACCGCCGTCCTGGCCCGCCGGGCTGGGGCCCCGGTGCTGGCCGGATCCAGCCTGAAAGCCGCGTTGGACGCCGACTGGGACGACCCCGGCGAGCGGGACCACGCTCTGGCGGTGGTGCTGGCCGCCCTGGAGGCGGTGGAGACCTTCATCGCTGCCCAGCCCGCCCCGGTCGGGGCGGCTGTCGCGGTGGCCCGCCAGGTCCGTGACCAGGACGTCGAGACCACCCCGGCCGGTGTGGCCCGGCTGCGCCGCGGGGTAGCGAAAAACCTGACCGAGCTGCACATCGACCGGGCCTACCTGCCCTCCACTCTGGTCCGCGACCGCGACGAGAACCTGCAGGTGTTCTGTAAGGCGTGGCGAGTCCGCAACACCACCGGCCGGTATGACGAGACCGCTTTCACCCTGAACTTCGACCACGGCCAGCTCACCTGCCCGGCCGGGGTGGTCATGCCCTTCACCCCGGGCCGCACCGTCCGTTTCCCAGCAGCGACCTGCGCGGCCTGTCCCCTGCGGGAACAGTGCACCACCAGCACCCGCGGGCGCAGCGTGAGCATCCATCCCGACGAGACTCTGCTCGCCGAACTCCGTGAACGCCAGGCGACCCCGGCCGGCCGCGCCCGCCTGCGGGAACGCACCGCGGTCGAGCACACCCTCGCCCACGTCGGCCACTGGCAGGGCCGCCGCGCCCGCTACCACGGGCAGCGCAAGAACCTGTTCTACCTCCGCCGCACCGCCGTCGTCCACAACCTCCACGTCATCGCCCGCCAAAGAAACGATCAGCAAGCAGCCTGACTACCTGACCGGCGCTCTAGATGTTAGCATTTAGTGGCCGATCGGCTACCCTCTGGTGCCCCCAACGGGATTCGAACCCGTGCTACCGCCTTGAAAGGGCGACGTCCTGGGCCGCTAGACGATGGGGGCGCGGCGACGACCCTCAGCGAGGCTGCGCATCCGCCCAACCGCGACGTCGATCGTCTGAAACACCGCAAGCATAGGGGATGGCCCGGTCGGACGACAAACCCTTCCCGGGCCGATCCCGACCGCTCGGCATCCCCGTGGGAACGCTCCCCTGGCCGGCCAACCACCCGGCTGCCCAACGACTGCCCGGCCACCCGGCCACCCGGYTGCCCGGCTGCCGCGTCACCGGCCCTTCTCCAGGCGTGAACGGCCCGGCGCCTCCTGCCCCGCGGGGCGGCCTGCCGCGGGCGCGATGGCGCGGCGCGGGTCGACCCATCGGTAGCGGGAACGGAAGAAGGCTCGGACCGGCCGCCCCCCGATCGCGATCGAGTGCTCGATCCGCGCCGGCCCGGCGAGATYGAAACTCAGCGTGACCTCGTCGGCCCGGTCCCCGGGAGTGTTCGGATCATAGACACGGAGCGTGATCGACGTTCCGGCCTGGACGTAGGCGTAGGCGAGCACCTGATGGTTCAGGCCGAGCAGCCGCGGATCGGGGGAGCGCACCGTGATGATCCCGATCGGGGACAGCAACCCCTCGTCCAGATCGAGCCGGATCCGTGGCCACTCATCCGCCAGGCTCGTCCGCGCGACTCCCGGCCGGACCCGGATCCCCCGGTTGACGTCGGCATCGGCGCCCTGCATGAGCCGGTAGTAGCGGGCCACCCCCCGCGGGATGTCGAAGCTCTCCAGCAGGCGGCGGACGAGGTACGCGTACAGCGGGGAAYCGACTGCCGGCGCCACGACGTCAGGCGGCGGCCCGATTCCGGCCTCGAACAGATCACKCACAGCGTAGATCATCCCGCCGCACAGGCCCCGGCTGGCGTCGCCGAGGCCCAGCCGCCGAGTCGACCATGGCGCCGAAACGGCCAACAACGGTTGCGGAGCGAAGCTGTTCGTGAACCGGAACGCGCTGGTACTGGGCCGGAAACCGGGCACAGTCGACTCCCGCCCCCAGCCCTGGTTATCGGCGCCGCCCGACGTCACGGTGCCGGGCGGGTTACGGCGCCAGGCGGCGGTCCAACGATGATCAACCTCCGGGCAGCTCGGATCTCTGTCCAGCGATCTCTGTCCAGCCTCTCGGCTGTCCAGGGCCTCGGCCGTCCGTCCAGTGCCTTGGCCCAGCGCGACGAGACCGGCGGACAGCCGTAACGGCCGTCCGCCGGTTCCCCAGCAGGTCCACCCAGCGCCCTCCCGGTGCGGAGGTGGTCCTTGACGCGGGACGTCGGYGGGACAGGATCCCGACGCATGGGCTCACCCACATGCCGGACGACCCGACGCCTGGATCTATCTACCCCTCCATCAGCGGCCCGATGGTGATACCGCAGCCTCCGGCCGTCGTCCGATACGGGACGATCAACCGCTCTCGAGACCTTCGGCCCTATTCCGCGGGACTCACGACCGACACCCTCGCACTGTCAGCCGTGCGGCCCGCACCCGAGGAGAGGAGGGGGCTCGTGCAACGCGCCAGGTTGGCGCGAACCTAGATGTCACTTCCGATGCTCGGAACTCCCTTCAACAGGGCACGCACCTCCGCCTCTCGGTACCGGCGGTGACCGCCCAGAGTCCGAATCGACGTCAGCTTTCCGGCCTTCGCCCACCGGGTCACGGTCTTCGGGTCTACCCGAAACATCGTGGCAACCTCGGCGGGCGTCAGCAGCGGCTCAGCGTCTGGCGTTCGTGTCGTCATTGCGTTGGCCTCCCGTCACAGAGCGTCGCTCCGTCCCATACAGATCGTGCATCCTTCGGGGGCATTTCGGACATGGCACGTCAGGACCATCTACTGACTAGTCACAGCTCGTCCGACGCGGGCGGCAACTCTCAGTTAACAGAATGCGCCGATCAGCTCGCGGATTCCCGTGCCTGCAAGGRCCTCCACCTCATCAGGACTCGTTCGTAGGCTTCGACCGCTAGGTCTGTTCGCCCACGGCGTAACGCACTGACAGCCTCGACGATGTCCTCTACAGAGTTGTCGCGCCGAAGCATGTCATCGTCCAGCAGGTCAACTAGCCCGTCGTAGTCCAGTTCGACCCTGCTCTGCGGATGGAAGGACCCCAGCCAACGGGCCAGCTCGCCGACGCCCTCGACTCCTGGGGCGTCCGGAGAGCTCGCCCGCAGCGCCTCCACCKCCTCCACCGCCCGGCCCGCCCGCCGTCTGGCGAGGCTCATCGTGGTGCGGTAGATCATGGACCRCTCGGCAGTGTCCCCCGTGACCAGGGACCGTTCGGCCGGGTCGAAGAGCAGGAACCACGGCGGTGGCACCATCCAGGTACAGGTCTGCACGTGGACCTTGAGCGCGGGGCGGCGGGCCTTCCACCGGTCCAGCTCGACCTCGGCCGGCTCGATGATCCGCCGTGGCAGGAACGCCTCCGCGACGCGGTCGGGCATCAGGCCGCGGAACTCGAGCGCCGCCTGCCACACCCGCAGCTGGGTCGACCACGGACAGACGAACATCAGACCGTCGATCCACTGGACGAAGGCCGACTCGTCGGCGACGTCAAGGGTGGGATGGACGGTCGCGACCAGCGCCAGGACCCGCTCCCGGCGGGTCCCGGCCCGGCGCGAAGGCGGCCCCGCGGCGGCGTAACGCTGCCAGCGGCCACGTTCGGCCGCGGGAAAGGCAGCGAGCGGTTCGTACACCCGCAGATACGCCGCGGGGGAGACGACGGGCACCTCAGGACCCACTTACCGCGCGCGATCCGACCGACGACACCCACGCGGATGCCCTGGATCCTGGCATGCCTCGATCCTGGCACGTCCACACACAAGCCGTCCGGCCTACCGGCGCCGTAGGGTTCGCCAGGACACGATCTGCGGGCCCTGGGCGCGGCGCGGGGTGGTTGGCCCGCGCGCGGGATCAGGGCGGTGGGGGCCACGGGCCCCACGGAGGCCCCCAGAAGGCCCCCAGAAGGCCCCGAGGAGAGAGGTGCGCCATGTCGTCCCTGTTCAGCGCCGTTTGTGACCATGAGCAGGTGCTGTTGTGCTCGGACCGTCCCTCGGGTCTTCACGCGATCATCGCCATCTACTCGACGGCGCTGGGGCCGTYGCTGGGCGGTACCCGCTTCCACCCCTACGCCGACGAGGAAGTCGCGTTGGCGGACGCCCTCGCCCTGTCCCGGGCGATGGCCTACAAGGCCGCCTGCGCCGGGCTGGACCTCGGCGGCGGCAAGGCCGTCATCATCGGTGATMCGGCCGTCGCGAAGTCGGAGCCACTGCTGCGCGCCTTCGGCCGCCATGTCGCATCACTGGGCGGCCGATACATCACCGCTTGCGACGTCGGTACCTATGTGGCGGACATGGACGTCATCGCCCGGGAAACCCGGTGGGTAACCGGACGGTCACCGGCGCACGGCGGTTCGGGCGACTCCGGCGTGCTGACCGCCTACGGGGTCTTCGAGGGCATGCGCGCCGCCGCCCGGCACCGGTGGGGAACGCCGAGCCTGGCGGGGCGCCGCGTCGCGGTCTCGGGAGTCGGCAAGGTCGGGCGGCGGCTCGTCGGGCATCTCCTCGACAGCGGCGCCTCGGTGGTCGCGGGCGACGTGGACCCGGTGGCCCTGGCCCGGCTGCGGGTGGAGTTCCCGGCGGCCGAGACCGTGCCGGACCCGGACGATCTGCTCGACCTCGACATCGACGTGTACGCCCCCTGCGCGCTGGGCGGAGCGCTGAGCGCGGAGACCGTCCGCCGGCTGCGAGCCGGCGTCGTCTGCGGCGGCGCCAACAACCAGCTCGCGCAGCCCGAGGTCGGGCGGCAGCTCGCCGACGCCGGAGTCCTGTACGCCCCCGACTTCGTGGTCAACGCCGGCGGCCTGATCCAGGTCGCGGACGAGATCGAGGGCTACTCGCCGGAGCGGGCCCGGGCCAGGGCCGCGCAGATCTTCGACACCACCTCGGAGGTGTTCCGCCTCGCCGAGGCCGAGGAGGTGACCCCGACCGAGGCCGCGGAGCGGCTCGCCGAACGCCGCATGACCGACGTGGGACGCCTGCGGGGGATCCTGCTGCCCTGACGCCGACCGCGGATGGGGCGAGACGCACCGTGAGGCGAGGCACACCGTGAGGCGAGGCACACCGTGAGGCGAGGCACGATCACCCGCCCGGCGGAGGCCTGAACGTCAATGGGAACAGGTGACGGTGATCACATCCAGGCCCCGTCAAACGGGCCGCCGACGGCGGGGACGAGCGGATATCCMCGATCGAACCCACCGGACAAGCGGGTTCATACACCGTTTCCGATCGCGGACACCTTGTCCGGGGACAGGCAACTGTCGGGTTGGCGTGCCGAGAAGCCTCCGGTCCCTGTAGTCTCGGGAAGCACGAGACAGTGAGAGCACCGGGGCGGGTCCCCGTCGTCATGTTCGAGGGGGTCGAGCCATGGGGCGCGGCCGAGCTAAGGCCAAGCAGACGAAAGTCGCCCGCGAGCTCAAGTACAACTCGCCCACTATGGATCTCGACCGATTGAAGGCGGATCTGGGCGCGGGCTCGACGCGCGAGAACAACAACGACGACTCGTACGTAGATGACGACTACGGATAYGACGCCTACGCAGACGACGAGGACGATCGACGTTCCTCCCGCTGACAGCGTCGCTTCGGTAGTCGCTCACCGCGGCAGGCTCACCGCGGTGGTCGTCGCCGACGGTGGTCGTCCGGGCTCAGGCCCGGGCTCCCACCGCCATAACGTGCTGCCGTGATGTTGGCCGCGCTGCATGCTTCTTCGCCAGTTCACTCCTGATCAGCCCAGGCTGCCCGGACAGGTTGCCCAACCTGCCCGGAGGGGCTGCCCTGCCCGGACGTGCTGTCCCGGACGTGCTGTCCCGGACGTGCTGTCCCGGACGTGCTGTCCCGGACGTGCTGTCCCGGACGTGCTGTCCCGGACGGGCCGCCTCAGCGTGGATGCCGGCCGGCGAGCCGGGCCCTGGCCACGCCGGCTGGCTCCGGAGCGTCCGCCGTGYCGACCTCCCCTGCCACCCAGGCCGGCACGTCCCGCGCGGCGAGCAGCGCGAGAGCGTCGGCGACCGCGGTGGCCGGCAAGACCRCCACCATGCCGACTCCCTGGTTGAAGGTGGCTTCCATGTCCGCCTGGGTCACCTCGCCGCGCTCGGCGAGCAGACCGAAGATCGGGGGCACTGACCACGACGCCCGGTCCACCGTGGCCAGCAGGCCCGGCGGGATGACCCGGGCGAGGTTCGCCGCGAGACCGCCGCCGGTGATGTGGGCGAAGGTGTGCACCTCGACAGCCGCGGCCAGCGCCAGGCAGTCCCGAGCATAGATGCGGGTCGGAACCAGCAGGGACGTGCCCAGCGTGCCCCCCAGGGACGGGACGTATGCCTCCAGATCCTCCCGCGCGGTCTCGGGAATCCCACCGGGCTGGCCAGAATCGACAGGACCGAACAAGATATGCCGTACGAGCGAGAAGCCGTTGGAGTGGATGCCGGATGATGCCATCGCGACCACCACGTCCCCGGGCCGGACTCGCTCCGGCCCGAGCACGTCGTCGGCCTCCACGACCCCGACCCCCGTCGCGGCCAGGTCGTAGTCGTCGCTACCCATGAGCCCGGGGTGCTCGGCGGTCTCCCCGCCGACCAGCGCCGCCCCCGCCTGCTCGCAGCCGGTTGCGATGCCGGAGACGATCTCGGCCACGCGCGCGGGGACCAGGGAGCCGCACGCGATGTAGTCGAGCAGGAACAGCGGCTCCGCGCCGCACACCACGAGGTCGTCGACAACCATGGCGACCAGATCAATGCCCACGGTGTCGTGCGTGTCCAGGGCCCGGGCAACGGCAATCTTGGTGCCCACACCGTCGGTCGACGAGGCGAGCAGCGGCCGACGGTACCGCGCCGTATCCAGCGCGAACAGGCCGGCGAATCCGCCGAGCGAACCGACGACCTCGGGCCGGATCGCGCGCGCGACGTGACCGCGCATCAGCTCGACGGCACGCTCGCCCGCGGCCACGTTGACCCCGGCCGCCCGGTACGAGTTCAATCCACCGCTCATGCGGGCCTCACCCCGGCCGGCTCGGGCTCGGACTCAAGATCGGGCTCGGGCTCAGGCTCGGCGTCGTGGTTGTCCGGGGAGGGATCGGCACCGTTCATGCCCAGCGTCACGCCGCGCCGCAACGCCTCGGCGATCATGTCCTCGGTGGTCTCCGCGCCGCCCGTCGCCTCCAGCCGATGCTTGCCGAGCTTGTCGGAATCGTTCAGCGGAACCGGGTACACGCCGTCGAAGCAGGCCCGGCAGAGCGTGCCGGCCGGTTGGCGGGAGGCCTCGACGAGGCCCTCCAACGAGACGTAGGCCAGCGAGTCGGCCCCGAGAGAGGCTCTGATCTCCTCGATGCCCGCCTCACTGGCGATCAGCTCGGCGCGGGTCGCGAAGTCGATGCCGTAGAAGCAGGGCCACCGTACCGGCGGCGAGGAGATCCGGATGTGGACCTCGGCGGCGCCGGCCTCCCRCAGCATGCGCACCAGCGCGCGCTGCGTGTTGCCGCGGACGATCGAGTCGTCCACCACGACGAGGCGACGCCCCTCGATCACATCCCGCAGGGGGTTCAGCTTGAGCCGGATCCCGCGCTGCCGAATCGTCTGCGAGGGCTGGATGAAGGTGCGCCCGACGTAGGAGTTCTTGACCAGGCCCTCACCGAACGGGATACCCGACTCCTCCGCGTAGCCGACCGCGGCGGGTACCCCGGACTGYGGCACGGGGATGACCAGGTCGGCCTCCACCGGCGCCTCGCGGGCCAGCTGCCGGCCAACATCGACCCGGGTGGCGTGCACGGAACGTCCGGCGATCGACGTGTCCGGGCGGGCGAGATARACGTACTCGAACAGGCAGCCGTGYGGATCGGGCCGGGCGAACGTGCGCGARCGCACCCCCTCGGCGTCGATGACGACCAGCTCGCCRGGAACGATCTCCCGTACGAGGGTGGCGCCGACGATGTCGAGGGCGGCCGTCTCGCTGGCGATGATCCACGCGCCGTCGGGATGGCCGTCGAGCCGGCCGAGCACGAGCGGGTGGATCCCGTGCGCGTCCCGGGCGGCATACAGCGTCGAGGCGTCCGAGAAGACCAGCGAGAAGGCCCCGGTCAGGCGGGGCAGCACGTCCATCGCCGCGTCGACGAGGGTCGGGCCGGGATGGTCGGCGAGCATGGCGGTGATGAGGTCCGAGTCGGTGGTCGCCCGCAGGCGGTCCCGCTCCGCGCCGAGCGTCCGCGCGAGCTCGACGATGTTGGTGAGGTTGCCGTTGTGCCCGAGCGCGATGGGGCCGCCGAAGCGGGCGGTGCGGTACGACGGCTGGGCGTTCTCCCAGGTGGAGGAGCCCGTCGTCGAGTACCGGGTGTGACCGACCGCCACATGGCCGCTCAGGCTGGACAGGGTGACCTCGTCGAAGACCTGAGCGACAAGCCCCAGTTCCTTGAAGACCACCACGGTCCGACCGTCCCCGACCGCGATGCCGGCAGCCTCCTGCCCGCGGTGCTGCAGCGCGTACAGACCGTAGTAGRCCAGGTTCGCCACGTCCTCACCGGGCGCCCACACCCCGAACACACCGCAGGCGTCAYGCGGCCCCGGCTCGTCGGAGAGGTCTGATTCCCATCCGGGGGTGGCGCCGAAGCGGGGTGCGACGTCTGGCACCAGGACTCCTCGACAGGTCAGGGACACCGAAGAATGCGGACGATCTCGCGCGGGACCATGCGGGACCACAGAGGTGCCGGGCTCGTCCGCTGACGTGCCGAGACGTGCCGAGACGCGCCGACCACTCCGACCACCGCCTCACCCCGGCAGCTACCTTCCACCACGCTAGCAGTGAGGACGCGCATCGGCCGTTGTGCGCGCATGCCCGGACGGACCAGATCGTCCCTGGTAGATCATCCGGACCAGCCAACCCGCATCTACAGGAGGGGCAGGTAGGAACTGAGGTCGGCGCGCTCGCCGCTGGCCGCGACCCGGCCGTCGGCCACCGCCTCGGCCCACGGCAGGCGGCCCGCGCACAGCAGGACGAAGGCGACGGGTTCGGCCTCGACGACATTCGGCGGTGTGCCCCGGGTATGGCGTGGACCCTCGACGATCTGCACGGCTGTGAACGGCGGCACCCGCAGTTCCACCGAGCGTCCGGGTGCCCGCTCGGCGAACATCTCCGCGAACACCTTCGTCGCCGCCCTGAGCGCATCCCGGACCGGCGTGACGCCTAGATCGAGGCCGTGCACCACCGCCTCGACCGCTCGGGTGCGCAGGAACTCCGCCAGTCGCATTGGGCCGCCCGGCGTCGGGACCACCGCTTCCTGAGTCACCGCGGCCATGGCGGCCACCGCGGCCGACACCTCGCCGGCCAGCCGGCCTCTGATCTCGGCCGGCCCACGGTTCGCCGCCAGCGAGCGGGCGGTGTCCGCGACGGCCTCCGTCCGGGTTCCGGCGCCCGTCAGGTAGCCGCTCGCGGTGACGAGATCCCTCGCCGTGACGAGATCCGTCGTGCGCCGGGACGCCGGGACCGCGGGGGCCAGGGCCTCGGTGAGCGCGGACGCGGAGCGGGAGACGTGCAGGACGAGGTCGCCGACCGTCCAGCCGGGCAGCGGACTCGGCACCCCGAGGGCCCCGTTGGGCAGGACACTCACCGCATCGACGATCCGCTGCCACTGGTCCGCCAACGTCGCGGCCAGCTCGGTACCGGTCGCCCTGGGATCCTGGCGGCGTCCGCGGGGTGGCACCCCTCCATCCTGCCCGGCGCCGCGTCCCGGCCGGATAGCCTACCTGCCAGATACCACCAGGCACCACCCGATAACATCTAGTACAAACCGGTACAAACCGGTACGCGGTCATATCCGGCTGTCCGCGCGCGCCGGTGTGCCGGACCCGATCCCCCGCCCTGCCGGGCAGGAAGACGAGTATRGACGGGTGCCAGTGACGATCCCGCGCGCTCCCGCCGACGAGTACGCAACCGCCGCGATCCGGCAGCGGGTTCTTGACGCCTGGGCCGCCTCCCCGGCCCGCTTCCGGGAAGACGCCAATGCCGAGGAGGACGCGGCTCTCGGCGCCTATCGCGACCGCCTCGTCGTCGAACTTGTGCAGAACGCGGTCGACGCCGCGCGTGAGGCCGGCGTCCCGGCCCGGGTGTACCTGCGGCTGCGCACCTCCGCTTCGGAGTCGGATGCTCCGGATGCTTCGAAGACCGGCGCCGGTCCCGGGGGCCTGCTGGAGATCGCCAACACGGGGGCACCGCTGAGCCCGGCGGGGGTGGAGGCGCTGTCGACCCTGCGTGCCTCGGCGAAACGGGACACCACGTCGGTAGGGCGGTTCGGCGCCGGGTTCGCCGCAGTGCTCGCGGTGAGCGACGATCCCTCGATCGTCTCCCGGTCCCGCCCGGGCGGGGGGGCGTCCGGAGTCACCTGGTCGAAGAGCAGGGTGATCAAGGCCGTGACGGCCGCGGGGGTGGGCTGCGCCGGCACCACGACGCCGGCGCCGGGCCTGACCGAAGAACTGGCCCGGCGCGACGGGGCGGTACCCATCCTCCGGCTGCCATTCGATCTTCCCGCGCCGCCCGCACCGCCGGACGGGTACGACACCGTGATCCGCCTCCCGCTGCGGGACGTCGCGGCGGCCACGGCGGCCCGGGATCTGCTGGCCGGGCTCGATCCGACCCTGCCGCTCGTCCTCGGCGGTCCCAGCGAGATCGTGGTTGACGTCGACGGAGCCGTTCGGACGATCACCTGTCGATGGATCCGCGGGGGCGGCTCATCCCAGCCCGCGCCGGGCGTGACGGCGACCCGCGTGGAGATCGCCGATCTCGACGGCGAGCGCTGGCGCGGCATCGCCCGTAGCGGCGTGATCCCGGCCAACCTGCTGGCCGACCGCCCGGTAGAGGAGCGCGGCCGGAACCGCTTCACCGCCCGGGTCATGGTCCGCGACGGCGGATGGCCCGAGGGCGTCGCCCGGGTCGTGCGGGCACCTCAGCCGACGGACGAACCGATCTCGCTGCCGATCCTGGCGAGCGTCGAGCTGCCACTGGATCCCTCGCGTCGACACACGGTATCGGGTCCGTTACGAGACTGGCTCACCGATCAGCTGAGCGCGGCCACCGTGGCGCTGGCCGAATACCTGGGCGCCGGCAGGAACCCAGACGCCGGCAGGAACCCAGACGCCGGCAGGAACCCAGACGAGACACCCGGCGACCCGCTGGCCGCGCTGGCCCTCGTGCCGACGGGGCTGCCGGTGGGCGAAGTCGACGGCAGGCTACGGGACGTGCTGACCCGACTTCTCCCGGACGCGGCGATGCTGCCCGCCGGTCTGCGTGGCCGGGACTGTTCCGTCTGCGATCTCGGCCCCGCGACCGATGCGGTCACCGAGCTGCTGCGCTCCTGCGGAGCCGACCCGGCCGAGGCCTGGACCGAGGCCGACCCGGCCGAGATCGCCGGCACGGACGGGGCGGGTCCGGATAGCGACGACACCGTCGCGGCGAAGGTCGATGGGCAGGTTCCCGGCCTGCTCCCGGCGGCCTATGCGGCCCGCCGGTGGCGTACCGCACTCTCCGCCCTGGGCGTTCGACGGGTGGACAGCGCCGCCCTAGTCGAGCTGCTCTCCGGGGTGCCCCGCCCGCCACACTGGTGGGGACGTCTCTATCCGCTCCTGGTCGGGGCGCCGGACCGGGATGCGCTCGGCGCGCTTCCGGTACCGGTCACGGAGGTTCCCGCGCCCTGGGAGGACACCGAGCCGCGCGGGGCAGCCGGGTCCAGCGCCTTGCGGACGCGGATGGTCACCGGTCCGCGTGGGACCCTGCTGCCCACCRCCGACCTCGACATCGTCGCGCTGGCCCGATCGGGGCTGCCGCTGCGGGTCGTGCATCCCGACGCCTGCGCCCAGGACGCGGCGCGGGATGCCCTGCGCACCCTCGGCGCGCTTGAGGGCACTCCAGCGGGTGTCCTAAGGGATGCGGCGGTACGCGAGGCGGTCCTGGACGCCGATCCGGAGGACGATCCCGATGATCTCACCGCCCTGGCGAACGCGGTGCTGGCGCTGGTCCGGGACGCGGGCGAGGAGTCCGCGGCCGACCTGAGCTGGCTCGACGAGCTGCTGCTGCCGGACGGCGACGGTGACTTCACCCCGGCCGGCGAGCTGCTGATCCAGGGAGGCCCCCTGGATCGGGTGCTCGCCGAGGACGCGCCCTTCGGCACCCTGAGCGCCGAGGTCGCGCGGGCCTGGCCCGCCGAGGTACTGGCGAAGGTCGGTGTGCTGCGCACCTTCGGGGTGTTGCACGCCCACGACCTGCCGTTGGATCCCGACGAGCAGATCCTGCTTGACCTCGACGACRGCGACATCTGGGTTGACGACGTCGCGGCGGACGACCACGGCGCGCCGGGCGGCTCGGCGAACCTGCGTCGGCCGCCTCCCGGCGGGCCACCGGCACCCGCCATGATCGGGGTGTTCGCGGCGGTACGCGACCTCGAACTCGTCGACCGGACCGCCTGGCCCGAGGCGCTCGCCGAGCTCGCCCGACCACCGTTGCGGGACATCGTGTTCGCCCCCGAGCCGTCCTATACGCGCTGGTGGCTGGCGCGGCACGCGGTGCTGCCCGTCGGTGGCGACGGCCGGGTGCCCCGCTCCGCGGAACACCCGGCGGAGCGCTCCGCGGAACACCCGGCGCACCGGGACAGCAGGGTTCTGCCTCCGGGCGAGCTCGTCCTACCCGACGCGGACCCCCTGCTCACCGGGCTGTTCGCGCCGGCGGCACCGCTCCCGGGGGTCGACGACGAGTTCCTGCGCCACCTCGGCTGCCGGCTGACGCTGGAGGACGTCCTCGGCGACCTGGGCGCGGTGATGGACCTGCTCGACCGGCTGGGCGACGTTGACCGGGACGTGCCGTGGCCCGCGGCTCGCACGCTGTACATCGCCGCGGTCGACGCGGTGGCCCGGGTCCTGACGGCGCCGGACGGTTCCGCCCACGACGGGCGGTTCGACCCGCCGCTGACCGTCCGCACCCCGGACGGCGTCCGGGCCTGCGCCGACGTCGTCGTGGTGGACGCACCGGACATGCTGGGGCTGCTCGGCGCGGACCGCTTCGGGCTGCGTCTCCCGCTGGACCGGGCGGCCGAGGTGGCCCACGTCCTCGGCGTGCGCCTCACCGCCGAGGCGGGCACCTGCGAGATCGCCTCGGCGGGCCCCGGCGAGGCCCGGCAGGCACCGGACGGCACACCGTACCGGGTTCACGACCCGCTGCTGGTCGAGGATCTCGCCGGCAGGCCAACCCGGGTGCCCTGGCGGGTACTCGGCGGGATCGGCGGCGAGATCCACGTGGATGCCGAGGCCGGCTCGGACGCGCTCGCGCGGGCCCTGGCCTGGCGCGGCGGGCAGTGGGACCGGCGGCATGCGCTGGCCGCGGYGCTGCGCGACCCCGACGGTGCCGCCTTCCGAGCCGCGGAGGACGACCTCGACGAGACCTGAGCCGCGCCGCTGGGTTCCGGTCGCCGGACTATCGATCCGCGTGGTCAGGGTTTCCCCGCGCCCGCAGCCGGTTGCGGCGGCGGATCACGATCCACAGGCCGGCGAGCCCGAGGACGAAGCCGCAGATCGCCGTCGCGAACCACCAGAGCCGGCCGTCGCCCCGCAGCTCGTCGAGGAAGAACGCCATGACCAGCGCGGCGATGGCCCACAGCACGGTTCCCACCGCGACGGAGGCGACCCCGTCGTAGGGCAACGGTTCGGGCGCGGACGGGCGGGTTGTCGCGGCGGGCTCGCCGCCCTCCGGGACGGGCGGTACCTCGGGGGCGTGCGCACCACCCGTGGAATCGCTGCTTGCTGAGACGCTCATCCCGCTCGACGCTACCCTCTCGGCTCGCGGCCGGGCTGCTCGCGGCCGGGATGATAGTCAGGAGTCGTCCGCCGGTTCGACGAGCCACTCGTCGAACCGGCGTCTCGTCACGTCGCTCAGCAGGGCGATATCGGAACGGAACCCGTCCCGCAGCCGGGCCCCGATCGCCGGATCCAGCCGGGGGGCCGGGAAGGCCGGCACGGACGGGGGCGTCGGCACGGACGTCCCGGGTGGCCCGGGACGGCCTCGGCGCTCGACCCCCAGCTTGACCCCCAGCTTGACCCCCAGGAAACCGTGGGCCCGTCGAATGACGGCGGCGGGATCCCCGATCAGATCGCGGTGCGCCGTCAGGAGTACCTGCTCGCGGGGGAACAGCGTGAACAGCCGCTGCAGCTGCGTGCCGTACCTGCCCAGGGCCAGGTAGCGCCACGGCCATGGCCAGCACGCGGCCGTCCGGGYGGCCTCGGCGGCCACGGCACGTTCGAAATCGTCGAGGTCCTCAAGACCGGCCAGCCGCATCCGGACCCAGTTCGCATAGGCCCGCTCCACCGGATCACGAAGAACGACGATGAGCTTCGCGTAGGGAAGCAGTTCGTGAATATGCCGCAGCGCCGTGAAGTCGGCGAGATAGTACGGGGTGCTCTCGCCGCGCACCGCACCCGCCGGAGCCGCGTCGAACAGCGCCTCGTAGTCGGATCGCCGACGGACAGGTGATCGCTCGCCCGGCCCGGCGCGAGCCACACAGCCCGGACGACCGGCACTCCCGCCGGCTTTGTCCCAAACGGAACAGACGACGCCGGCCCGGCCTGCCGTGGTGACGTCGAGCCCGCTTTCCAGGATGCGCCCGGCCAGGAAGTACCCCGGTTGCGGGATCTCGGACATGAAGACGGATCGATGGCGGCCGAGTTCCTCGTGCAGGACCTCCGTACCCGCGTCGGGAGCACCGATCACGAAGAAATCAGGCAGAGCCACGGCATCTCCTGTTCCTGACGTCCCCGGCCGCGGTTCCTGGAACAGTCCGTGAGTATATTCACGCTTCTCCATCGGGAAGATGGATATCCCGGGACCTCCACGGCCGGCGTCATGCACCACGGATTCCACCGAAAGACCAAGAGGTGAGATAAGTCATACTTTTCAATGCTTGGCGACCACCGGAGCAGTGTGCTTCCGTTGCTCTTGTGTTGAAGCGGCTGATCCTGGTCACCCGGKGCCACATTGATCTGCTCCGCGTTGCCTCGGCCGCCTGTCCGGCGGCCTGACGGGCAGCCGCCTACCTCCCGCACGGCGCTTCACGAAGCGTCAGTCGGTCCGGACGCCGCACCAGGGCACGCCACCGTCTGTCAACCGACGTTGCCTCGTCTCGCGCGAACCGGCAAGCATCGCCAGGAAAGCCCCACCGGGCAGCGTCATCGCTGGTAGCTGCACATGCCGACCTCCCCCGAACAACATCGGCCCCGCCCTCCCCCGCCGCCGCCGGTGAGAGACACCGCCACCATCTTCGCGCCACCGCGCCGCGTACCCGGCGGACCCACCGGCCAGAACGCTGACACGTCGACGGCATCTCGCCGCCCACCCGATCTTCGGTGACCGAGAGAAACCTGACCGAAAGGCCAGCAATGCCCCCGCAGACGACCGTCCTCCCGTACCGGACGCCCCACACCGCGCCCTCCCGTGCGGCGTCCGTTCCGGCGGCGTCCCTTCCACGACCGTCCCGGCCGAGACCGTCCCTGCCGAGACCGTCCCTGCCCGCGACGGCGCCCACGCACACGCCCGACGCCGGCCTCCGGACCGGCCAGTGGGAGATCGCGCCGCCGCCCCAGCGCGGGGTGTGGGTCGACCRCACCGCCTGGCTCGCCACCGTTGACGGCCGGACCCTGCAGCTGACCTACCTGGAGTTCGAGGTACTGGACTTCTTCGTCCGCCATCCCGGGCAGGCGTACAGCCGGGAGGCACTGCTCTGCTCGGTCTGGGGCCATCAGGTCGACGACGAGTCGGCTCCCGACATCCGCACGGTGGATGTCCTGGTGACGCGGCTGCGGCGCAAGCTCGGCCCGGAGCACCGGGACCGCATCGAGACCATCCGCCGCGTGGGCTACCGCTACCGYCCGGCGGATCCCTCGACCGACGGTTGACCGCCGACGAGGTCCCAGACCGTCTCCGCCCGGTAGGTGGGGGATGATCCGGACTCGCCGCCGCCCGAGCTGCTCATCAGGATGAGCCGCTCGACGCTCCAGGGCAGCGGTGGGACATCGGCACGCAACAGCTCGACGAGCGGTTCCAGTGCTCGCCCGCGTCCGTTCGGCACCCGGGCGAGTGTCAGATGTGCGCGCAACGGACGGGTGTTCCGGCGGGCCGCCCCGGCACGCTCGGCGGCCCGCCGGACCCCGACCGCCAGCGCCGTCAGGCGTGGGCTGGCTCGCGAGCCTGCCACGTCACCGGCGGCCGCGGCGGCGGCCGCGGCAATGCCGTCGACGGATGCGTCCGCGGTCACCGGCGGTGGCTGCCGCACCGCGGTCCACAGCACCCGATCGCCGAACCGTCCGCCGCCGACCGTCTCGACGGCGAACGGGCCGTGCCGGCGTGCCACCCGCGCCAGTCTCACGCCGAGCTCGGCGCGCCGGTCGTCCGGCACCGGCCCGAGGAAGGCGAACGTGACGTGCCACTGGTCCGGCGTGGTCCAGCGCAGATCCGCCGCCGCGGCGCGCGTCCTGCGCACGGCCGCGAGCAGCGCCTCGGCGACCTCGGGGGGTGGGACGGCCGCCACGAACAGTCTGGTTGCCAGCTCAACCTCCCTGGAACGACAGGCTCCCTCTCCCTGGGACGAGACGACAGTCTCCCTGGGACGAGACGAACAGTGCGGCACGGACCTGCTCCGGGCTCGGATGGCGAGCGCTCGGCCTCCGATCGGTTCTCGGCGACAATCGGGTTGACCGGCGACCCTCGCCACCGGACGGGGAGCACTATCAATGCTGTGACGACGCTCCCCGATCTGGTGCCGCCGCGCGATCCCGCCCTTTCTCAGGCCTGGCGGGAGCTGCGGCGCGTCGTGCGTCGGCGGCARCCGGACCTGCCCCTCGCGATGGCCCTGGTCACCGACGGCTCGGACAGCACTACCGCCGAGGTGCTGCGCGATGCCGGGGTCGACGTCGTCGGTCTCCTCGCCCCGGAGCCGCTGGAGTCCCTGGCCTGGGCCGCCGAGGCGGGTGTCCGACGGGCGTACGCCGATCTGCTCACCTTGCTCTCGGACGACATCGAGGCGGTCTGCGTGGAGATGCCGCCGCCCGCCTCMGACATCGTCGCCCGGCAAGCGGCCGAGATCGGCCTGCACGTGCTCCTGGCCGGGCCGGCGACCGTCGAGGCCGAGGCCCTGCGCGCGGTCGCCGACCTCGCCGAGGAGGGTGATCTCGCCCACGTGGTCGCGCTCGACGGGCGGGCCTGGCCGGCTGCCACCCACGTCGCGGCGACCGTTCCCTCCCTGGGCCGGCTCACCCAGATGACCGTGGTGGGCGCGCCGAACGGGCCCGCCGRGCGAGTCGAGATCATCGATCTGGCGATGCGCTGGTGCGGCGAGATCCTCGCGGTCTGCGCCGATCCGGCCGCGATRCCCGCCCCGGCGCTCACCCCGGACGCACCGGTGACGCTGGCCCTGCTGGCGGCGAGCGGCGCGACGGTCCTGATCAACGAGCAGATGGGCGGGAACCTCGGCACAGCCACCCTCACGGTATGCGGCGACTCCGGACGCATCGTCGTCCGGGGCCGTCTGGTCCGCCGCCAGGACGGCAGCGGCATCCGGGATCTGATGATGCCGACCGTGCCGACCTCCCGGCCGGGGCTGATGGAGGCCACCTACGACGTGGTGCGTGCCACCGAACTCGACGACGCCCGGCTGGTCCGCGGCGCCACCTTCCACGACCTGCTCACCGCGAACCACCTGATGGCCGCCGCGCAGACCTCCCATCAGCAGGGCGGTTGGGTGGAGCTCTGAACGGCGGTCGGAACGATGCTCGGATCGGCGGGCAGCCTACGAGCCGGCAAGCGCGTCCAGGATCGGTGCGGCGCGGTTCAGCGCGGCGATCTCCTCGAGTGAGAGCTCGGCCAGCCGATCGGTCAGCCATTCGTCCCGGCGCCGACGGTCGTCCTCGAGCAGGGCTCGACCCGCCTCGGTCACCTCGGCGATCACCTGACGGCCGTCGGTGGGATGYGGCCGGCGCTCGACGAGCCCGGTGACGGCCAGATGCGCGATCACCCGGGTCATCGACGGCGGCTGGACGCGCTCGTGGGCGGCGATCTCCCCGAGCGTCATGGGGCCGTGCCGCTCCAGCGTGGCAAGCGCGGAGGTCTGCGTGGGGGTGAGCCGGCTCGACCGCTCCTGGCGCATGCGCCGGGAAAGCCGCATCACCGACAGGCGCAGCGCGGACGCGAGTTCGGCCTCACGTGCCGTCTCGGTCTCCATCTCACGACGGTACTCGTTAGCGACACTCAGAAACGAATGACATTCTGGTGAACCGCCGAAAACAGCAGGAGGTGGGCCGGCCACCCCCCAGCGGCAGCCGACCCACCACCACAGGCGGCCTCTCGCGAGCTCCGGCCCCGAAGGCTCGACCCCGAAGACCCGGCCCCGAAGGCCCGGTCCCCGAGGGACACCGACCCGTTTCTCCCAGCCTCCACCTTCGATGCCACCGCTGGCTTCGGGGGCAGCTCCAGAGTTCTTCGGGGGGTTGCCGCCGGGAGATTAGGGGGGAACCCTCGAAACCCCCGGTCGCCATGTGCGACGCTTGTTCGGTGAGATTCCGGCTACATACGGTGGATTGAGGTGCCTCATCCGCGTGTACCCCGCCGGCTGGCCGCCTGCGCCGCCCGCCACCGCTCATGGTGCTTCGGCATCGGGGGTGTGGCCACCACGGCCGGAACGGTCGCCTGCCAGTGGCCGGCATYCTCCGACAACCCGGTGACGGCGGGCATCAACGTCTCGGTGGCGCTCACCTTCGTCCTCACCGGAGTGCTGCTGAACGGTGAGGACGCGTTGGGCAGCGCCACCGGAGCCATGATCTTCAGTGGTCTGCTGTGGGCACTGACCTGGACCGTGGCGTGGGACGAGGGTCCGTCGGCTTTCATCTCCACGTTCGCCTACACGCATTTCTGGGTCTGTCTCGGCTGGGGCGCGCTGCGATATCCGGTCGGGCGACTGCAGAGCAACCGCGAGCGCGCCCTGCTGGCGAGCGCCGTCCTCCTCATCCCGGTGGCAAACCTGGGACTGGTCGGCATCTCCGACCCGACCTGGTTCGGATATTCCCGAAATGTCTGGTGGTATGGCTCGCCGATCGACCGGGATGCCTTCGAGGAGATCATCTGGGTCCTCGACAGCCTGACCCTCGTGCTGGCCGCGGCCTTTTTTTGGGTCGTCCGCGTGCGGCTGCGCCGCTACTCCGCGCTCGACCGCCGGATCTTCGGACCGGTCGCCATCGCGCTGCTGGTCGCGTTCACCCTCGCCGCCACGGTCAACATCYTCGTCTGCAACCCCAGCGGAGCCTACGTCCCRCCGGCCTTCATCCTCATCGCGCTCGCGCTGCTGACCATCCCCCTGGCCTTCGCCGCGGCAGGCGTACGCCGCCAGCTCGCCCGCGCCCGCATCGCCCAGATCCTGGCGACGCTGCCGATGCCACCGACGGTCCCGGCCGTACGGGACATCCTGCGTACGGCTCTGCACGACGACTCCGCCGAGCTCTTCCTATGGATGCCGCAGGAGCGGCGGCACGTCGACGCCGACGGCGCCACGGCCACCCCGCCCCGCCCCGGAGCCGGCCGGCTGCTCGTGCCGGTGACGACCTCGTCGGGCGCGCCACTGGCGCTGATCTCCGCCACCGCCGCCCAGGAGCGCAACCGCGACCTGGTCACGGTCGCCCTGCAGGCCAGCGCCATGGCGCTGGAGAACGCCCGGCTGCACGCCGCCGTGGCCGCGCAGTTGGACGCCGTACGCGCCTCCCGGGCCCGCATCGTGGAGGCCGGCCTGATCGAACGGCGCCGCCTCGAGCGCGATCTGCACGACGGCGTCCAGCAACGGCTGCTGGCCCTCGCCACCAGACTGGGACTCGCCCGGACAAAGACCTCCGACCCCGATACGATCTCTGCCATCGAAGCCGCTCGCGAGGATCTGCATCATGCTCTCCAGGACCTGCGCAGTCTGGCCCGGGGAATCCACCCGGCCATGCTGAGTCAGGGTGGGCTGCGCCCAGCCCTGGAGGTGGTGATCGAGCCCCTCCCCGTCAAGGTCGAGTTCGACATCCCGACCGTCCGGTTCGAGCCGATCCTGGAGGCCGGCGCCTACTACACGATCTGCGAGGCGCTGACGAACACGGTCAAACACGCCGGGGCGGCCCAGGTCCGGGTGACGGTCCGGTGCGTGGACGGCGRCATCCTGATCGAAGTCACCGATGACGGTAAGGGCGGTGCCGTCGTGGTCGAGGGTGGCGGGCTCGCGGGTCTCACGGATCGGGTACGTGCGCTCGGCGGCGACCTGAGCATCGTCAGCCCGTCCGGCGGCGGCACCCGGCTGACTGCGAGCATCCCGTGCGGGTAGCCGTCGCGGACGACTCGGCCCTGTTCCGCGAGGGGCTGGCCATGCTGCTGGCCGCCGCGGGAGTCGAGGTCGTCGCGCAGGCCGGGACTGCGGACGAGATCATCGACCAGCTCGCCGGCAACCGGCCCGACGCCGTCATCCTGGACATCCGGATGCCTCCGACGTTCACCGACGAGGGGCTGATAGCGGCCGAGACGATACGTGCGGCCCATCCCGCGATGGGCATCCTGGTGCTGTCCACGTACGCCGAGACGCCGTACGCGCTGCGGCTGCTGGGCGACGGGGGCGGCGGCATCGGATATCTGCTCAAGGACCGGGTGGACGACATCACCGCGCTGCACGACGCGTTACGCAGGGTGGTCAGCGGCCGGCTCGTCGTCGACGAGGAAGTCATCGCCGGCCTGTTGGCCCATCGCCGGCGGGCCGACGAACTGGAACGCCTCACCGCCAGGGAGCGGGCCGTGCTCCGGCACATGGCCGAGGGACGATCGAACCAGGGCATCGGCGCCAAACTCCATCTGGCGCCGAAGACCGTCGAGAACCACGTAGCCAACGTCTTCACAAAGCTGCGGATGCCGGCCTCCGCGGACGACAACCGTCGGGTGCTGGCCGTGCTCGCCTGGCTCCGAGCCACCGGCGGCGAGGCCGGCGGCGAGGACCGCTCCTCGCTCTGCGAGGAGCGGTCCACCCGGTTGGGCGAGCCGCGGTGACCATCGAAGCGTGATTCCAACCCCGAGCGCAGCCACGGGAGACTCTGTCCCACCGGGGGTGGTGTAGCACACGTGGGACGGAGCTCACCGATCACGGGCATGTGCAGGCACGAACGGCCAAACTTGGGAACAACCATGTGAGCCAGCGAACCGGCGTGAGCGCTCCGTACCCGGACGCGCGCCCCGACTTGGGCTAGTGCCGTCATTGCGGCACCGCCACAGCKAGAGGAGCCCGGCGTGTCCGAGCAGGTCAGCACACTGACCGTCACCGACAACCGCACCGGAAAAACGTATGAGATACCGGTTACGGACGGCGCGGTACGTGCGAGTGCGTTTCGCTCGATCAAAACGAGCGACGACGACTTCGGGCTGATGACGTACGACCCCGCCTTCACGAACACGGCGAGCTGTAGGAGTGCGATCACCTACATCGACGGTGACGCCGGCATCCTGCGCTACCGCGGCTATCCGATCCAGGAGCTGGCGGAGAAGAGCAGCTTCCTCGAGGTCGCCTACCTGCTCCTCGCCGGCGAGCTTCCCTCCGCCGAGGAGCTGTCGACCTGGGAAGACGAGATCACCCATCACACCCTGGTCCATGAGTCGATCAAGAAGTTCATCGACGGCTTCCACCACGACGCGCACCCGATGGGYATGCTGGTCTCCACGGTAGGTGCGCTGTCGACCTTCTACCCGGACGCCAAGACGATCGACGACCCGGGGCTGCGCCGGCTGCAGATCGTCCGCCTGATCGCCAAGATCACGACATTGGCGGCGTTCTCCTRCCGGCACTCGGTCGGTTTCCCGTACGTCTACCCGGACAACGACCTGTCCTACGCCGGCAACTTCCTCAACATGATGTGGAAGGCCACCGAGCTCAAGTACGAGCCGGACCCCAACCTGGAGCACGCCCTCGACGTGCTGTTCATCCTGCACGCCGACCACGAGCAGAACTGCTCGGCCAACGCGATGCGCGCGGTCGGCAGCTCGCAGGCGGACCCGTTCTCGGCGGCCGCCGCCGCGATCTCCGCGCTCTACGGTCCGCTGCACGGTGGCGCCAACGAGCAGGTGCTGCGGATGCTCTCGGAGATCGGGTCGGTCGAGAACATCCCCGCCTTCATCGCCCAGGTGAAGGACGGCAAGAAGAAGCTGATGGGCTTCGGCCACCGGGTCTACAAGAACTACGACCCGCGGGCCCGGGTGATCCGTCAGGTCGCCGACGAGGTCTTCAAGGTCACCGGCACGAACCCGTTCCTCGACCTGGCCATGGAGCTGGAGCGGATCGCGCTGGAGGACGAGTACTTCGTCGCGCGCAAGCTCTACCCAAACGTCGACTTCTACACCGGCATCATCTACCAGGCGATGGGCTTCCCGGTAGAGATGTTCCCGGTGYTGTTCGCCATCGGCCGGATGCCGGGATGGCTGGCGCAGTGGGAGGAGGGTCTACTCGACCCCGAGCAGAAGATCGCCCGACCGCGCCAGCTGTACATCGGCTACGACCAGCGGTCGTATGTCCCGATAGACGACCGTAGCGGGGTCGGGGACAGCGGGATCGACCCGATCGCGGCCCAGGCGGCCCAGGYGGCACCGGAGCGCCCGCTGCGCTGACCGGATGCGGCCCCACCGGGGCCGCGGCGTCTCCCGCGGCCCCGGCCCTTGTGGTTGGCCGGCGGCTCCCGCCGGTTCCCGGCGCCTACAGGTGCTCGACCACCTACAGGTGCTCGACCACGTAGTCGATGCTCGTGGTGAGCGCCTCGACGTCGGCCGGCTCGACCGCCGGGAAGCAGGCCACCCGCAGCTGGTTGCGGCCGAGCTTGCGGTAGGGCTCGACGTCGACGACACCGTTGGCGCGCAGCACCTTGGCCACGGCGGCGGCGTCCACCCCCTCGAAGTCGACCGTCACGACGACCTGTGAACGCGCGGCCGGGTCGGCGACGAACGGTGTCGCGTAGGAGGTCTTCTCGGCCCAGGTGTAGAGGATGGACGACGATTCCGCGGTCCTCCGCACGCACCAGTCCAGCCCGCCCTGGGCGAGCATCCACTCGATCTGGTCGGCGAACAGGAACAGCGTCGCGACTGCCGGGGTGTTGTAGGTCTGGTCCTTGGAGCTGTTGTCCCGGGCCGTGGTGAGATCGAGGAACGGCGGGATCCACCGGTCCGTCGCGGCGATCTCGGCGAGCCGGTCGATCGCCGCCGGGGACACGAGCGCCGCCCACAGGCCGCCGTCGGAGGCAAAGCTCTTCTGCGGCGCGAAGTAGTAGACGTCCACCTCGCGCACGTCGACCGRCAGCCCGCCGGCCCCCGAGGTGGCGTCGACCAGGTGCAGGGCGCCGTCGTCCGCACCCACCGGCCGGCGGACCGGACGGGCGACACCGGTCGAGGTCTCGTTGTGCGGAGTGGCGTAGACGTCGATGCCCGCCTYCGGCGCCCAGTCCGGATGCGTACCGGGCGGCGAGGAGATCACCGACGGCGCGGCCAGGAACGGCGCGCCCTTCGTCGTGTCGGCGAACTTGCCCCCGAACTCGCCGAAGACGAGGTGCTGGGAGCGGGTCCGGACGAGGTTGAAGGCTGCCGCGTCCCAGAAGGCGGTGGCGCCGCCGATCCCGAGCACGACCTCGTAGCCCTCGGGCAGGGAGAACAGCTCGGACAGGCCTGCCCGCACCCGGCCGACCAGGCTCTTGACCGGCTTCTGCCGGTGTGAGGTGCCGAGGTAGGTCGCCCCGCTCGTGGCGAGGGCCTCGACCGCCTCGGGACGGATCTTCGACGGRCCACAGCCGAACCGGCCGTCCCGGGGACGCAGCCGGTCGGGCAGCACGATCGCGGGAGCGTCAGCCACGGCTGACCCCCGGCAGAACGTCACCGAGCGGGCGCGGAGCGGGGCCCACGTACCGCGCGGACGGGCRGATCAGCCGCCCGGTGCGTTGTTGTTCCAGGATGTGGGCACTCCAGCCGGCGGTGCGGGCACAGGTGAACATGGACGTGAACATATGGGCCGGCACCTCGGCGAAGTCCAGCACCACCGCCGACCAGAACTCGACGTTGGTCCGCAGCGGGCGATCCGGGAACCGATTGGTCAGCTCCTCGATCGCGGCGGCCTCCAGCGCCTCCGCCACCTCGTAGCGGGTCGAGCCCAGGTCACGAGCGGTCCGGCGCAGCACCCGGGCCCGCGGGTCCTCGGCGCGGTACACCCGGTGCCCGAAGCCCATCAGGCGCTCCTTGCGGTCCAGGGCGCGGCGGACGTAGCCGAGGGGGTCGCCGGTGCGCTCGACCTCGTCGAGCATCGCGAGCACCCGGGACGGAGCACCGCCGTGCAGCGGACCGGACAGCGCACCGACGGCAGCCGACAGCGCCGCCGAGGCGTCCGCGCCGGTCGAGGCGACCACCCGGGCGGTGAACGTCGAGGCGTTCATGCCGTGCTCGGCGGCCGAGACCCAGTAGGCGTCCACGGCCTGGACGTGCCTGGGATCCGGTTCACCACGCCAACGGATCATGAACCGCTCGGTTATCGTCCGGGCCCGGTCAACCTCCTTCTGCGGCACCGCCGGCTGACCAAGGCCCCGCGCGGACTGGGCGACGAACGACAACGCCACGACCGATGCCCGGGCAAGATCGTCCCGTGCCTGCTCCGGGGTGATGTCGATCAGCTGGCCCAGGCCCCAGTAGGGCGCGAGCATCGCGAGCGCGCTCTGCACGTCCACCCGGATGTCACCGGAGTGCACCGGGACCGGAAAGGGCTCGGCCGGCGGCAGTCCGGGCTCGAACGCCCCGTCGACCAGCAGCCCCCAGACGTGGCCGTAGTCGACCTTGCCAACAAGGTCTTCGATGTCGACGCCGCGGTAACGCAGCGCGCTACCTTCCCTGTCCGGCTCGGCGATCTCCGTCTCGAAGGCGATCACACCTTCCAGACCGGGCTTGAAATCGCTTGTTTTCTCGGCCATCGAGTCCGGATCTCCGCTTCTGTCTCTTGGTCCCACCGGTTCTGTCTCTATGGTCCCGCCGGCGGCCCGTCCGCGTCCTGCTTCGTCGGTGCTGCTTCGTCGGTGCTGCCTGCTTCGTCGGTGCTGCTCCGTCCGATCCTGCCGTGAGGCCTCCCAGCGCGCCAGGGCGCAGGTGCCCCGCGATGCTCCATCCAACCCTTATCTGGGGCCGACCGCGCACAGACCGACGCACCGGGCAACGCGAAACCCATAAAATATGACGTAAGTCACAGCAGTTTTATCTATCATATTACTATTTATACGAATATGCCGAAAGTCGTGAATGGAAAGTTTGGTCAACTGAGATCATTCCGCGCTACGGTCGGGCCTCGTGCCTGGAACGCCTGACCGGCGGCAGTCACGCAGCGCGAACACGACGGGAGGATCATGGCGTTCGTCTTCATCAGTCATCGCGCARCGGACATCGCACCCGCCGAACGGTTGGGCCGGGCGATCGGCGCGGCGGGGCACGCGGTGCACCTGGACCGTTGGGAGATACGCATCGGCGACACCGTGTCCATGTTCATGAATGAGACGCTCGCCGTCGCCGACTTTCTCGTGCTCGGATACTCAACGTTGGGAATCCACACGCCGTGGATCGTCCAGGAATGGCTGCCCGCGCTGGCCGATGATCTCGCCGCTCGCGGTATCACCCTGCTACCAGCATTGTTGTCGGGGTCGTCGGGCGGCGACGCGCCATATCGGCTGGCCGGCCGACGGTGCACCGACCTCACGGTTCGCTGGGACCTCGGCGTCCGCGAGATCCTGGCCGAGCTCTCCTGACCGGGACGACGGACCCTGGCCCGGCGGGATCACTCTCGGGACCGTCCCGCTGGGGTGCGCGGCCTGCCTGGCAGGATCGGGGCGTGGCCCCAGCCTCCGCTGCCGACGAGCCGCCGGTGGGCGGTCCGGACCCGGACGTCCCCGATCTGGACGTCCCCGATCCCGCCCTGCTCCGCCAGGGCTACCGCGCCGGTCGTCTGGAGCCGGAGCATCTCGCGCCGACCTGGGTCGAACAGTTCGCCGCCTGGTTCATCGACGCGGCCACCCCCGGGGTAGGCGTTCCGGAGGCCAACGCGGCCGTGTTCGCGACGGCATCCGCCRCTGGGCGGCCCAGTGCCAGGACCGTGCTGCTCAAGGGGTTCGACCAGCGGGGCTTCGTGATCTACACGAACTACGCCTCGCGCAAGGGCCGTGAGGCCACCGAGAACCCCTTCGGCTCGCTGGTCTTCCCCTGGTACGCCCTCGAGCGCCAAGTCGTCGTCATCGGATCGATCGAGCGCGTGAGCCGGGCCGAGACGGAACGCTACTTCCAGTCGCGTCCGCATGGTTCGCAGCTCGGCGCCTGGGCCAGCCACCAGTCGACGATCATCGAGTCCCGTACGGTGCTCGACGACCGCGCCGCCGAGCTCGCGGCCCGTTGGCCCGAGGGCACCCGGGTGCCGACACCGGAGTTCTGGGGTGGGCTACGCATCGTGCCGGACACCGTGGAGTTCTGGCAGGGCCGCGCGGACCGGCTGCACGACCGGCTGCGGTACCGGCGGGTGTCGGTACCGGCCGACGGCGGCGGCACGGACTCCCTCGCCGTCGCCGACCCGGACGCCACCGGTGTCCGGGTCGGCGATGCGGGCGGCGGCGATGCGGGCGGCGGCGTCCCGACCGCGGCCGAAGATCTCTGGGTCGTCGAACGCCTCGCCCCTTGAAGTCTCGCCGATCTTGGGAGAACTTTGGCTGAGGGCGCGTACACAAATCCACAGGTGCCGGCTCCGGTGGCTCTGGCTGGGCCCCGTCCTCGCATCGAGAAGACCCTGCCTTCTGGGCGCTCTCCGTTGTAGCTGTGACTACTGTTCTCGTTCCCGTGCTACTGGTCCACGGCACCGGACAACGAAATGCTGACGCGAGTGAACTGAGGTGCGGCCCGTTTCTCGGACACCAGCAAGATCATCCGTAACTCGTAGCTGCGGGACCTCATCCAGGACCACCTCGCCATACGGTGGAGGCCGGAGCAGATCTGCCAGGCTCTGCGGGCACGGTTCCCCGGGCTCCAGTGTGTTGAGCTGGTGGCCGTTTGATCCTGCCGCCTGGGCGTGTGAGGGCGGGGCCGGGAAAGCAGTGATCAGGACGCCGGTCAGGTCAGGAATCTGGCCTAAACCGCGGAGAACAAAGGGATTTTCGTTGGTCTTCTCGTCGACGTCGACCTGTGTCAGGAGCACGCCGCAGGCGTGGGCGAGGCCTTCGGGCAGGTGCACGTGGCGRCTGCCGTGCTGGGGGCGCATCGTCGTTCCATCTACCGTGAGCACGCGCCGTACCCGGCCCGCCCGCCATGTCGGGCGGTGTGGGGCGGCGTCGAGGGCCGCCAGTGAGCCTGGATCCAGGCTTCGGCAGCTCTTTCCAACGCCGCCCGGTGCGGGCGTCCCGGGCCCATTCCCCTTCCCTGTCGAACATGAAGTGTCGAGAACTCCATGATCGACAAAGGGGTCGCGCCCGTCCTCCGTCCCTCTTCGACCCAACAGTTCCGCTACGCCGGACCCGGCCCGCCGGGGACGAACGGCGCGTTGCTACCTTCTTGGCTGCAATCGCTCCTGCCCGCAATCAACGTGCTCGGCACACGTCGAGGAGACGGATTTATGCGTATCACCAGAATGCGTGCCGCGGTGGCCGGCGTTCTCGGCATGGCGACCATCGCACTGGCCTCCCCGGCGCTCGCCGAAACTCCGGAACCGTCGCCCACCGCCATCGCGACGGCCACGGCCGCCGTCACCCAGTCGAGTCCGTCCCCCCTCGTCTCCGACACCCCGACGGCGACCCCGAAGACAGGGCCGTTGGYCGGCCTGGACTCGGCGGGCAAGCCGACCGGGTCGGCCGGCCCGACCGCCACTGCGAGCCTCGATCCGAGCGCCACGCCGAGCGCCACGCCCACCGACGCCGCGGCTCTGATTCTGGACGCGACGGCGAGCGCGGCGTCCTCCGCGACCCCGACCAACGGCACCGGCAAGCCGACACTCGATGGTTTCCTCGACCTGCTGCCCTTCAAGGTCCCGCTGGACAAGCAGATCAACAGCATCGACGACATGGACGTCAACCCGTTGTTCCTCACCTTCACCTGCGACGGCTCCGTCCCCTCCTGGAAACTGAAGAACACCGCGGACAAGGCCTTTGGATTCGGCTGGTTCGACACCAGCCTGCACGGCGGGATTCTGGACATCGGGCCGAAGCAGACCGTTGACCTCCCCTCGAAGGCACTCGCGGTAATCGGCTCCCCCTGGGACGCCAAGACCAAGGTTCTGCTCGTGACCGTGCCGACGGTCGGTGTCTCCAACTGCACGGGCGGATCGGCCCCGCCGCCGCTCGCACCGCCCGCTCCGCTACCCGTCGCGGTGCCCGCCGCCACAAGCGCCGTCCCGGCCGATCCGCACTACACGCGATGAGCTCCGGACCTGGTCCCAGGATGGCCGCGGGCGCCCTCGCGGCCATCCTGGGTGGCGTCGTGCTGACCGGCTGCGGCGACGGCGCCAGGAACGCATCCACCGATCTCTCCCCGCAGGTGCGCAACCAGCTCGCCGCCGCCGCCGGACTCGGCCAGGGAAAGAGCACCGTGGTCACGGCCGTGGGTGCCAGCGTCGACGTCTACAGCGCCCCGACCGACACCCAACCCTCCTCCACTCTGGCCAGTCCGAATGAGAACGGCGTCAAGCGGGTCTTCCTCGTCCAGGCCAAGCTGTCGGGATGGTGGCAGGTACTGCTGCCGGTGCAGCCGAACGGCAGCACCGGATGGTTGAAGGCGGACCAGGTCACCGCGTCCGAGACGCCGTACCGGCTGGTTGTCTCCCGCAGCAGGCACCGACTCCAGGTGTTCAGCAACGGGACGCAGATCGCCGAGGAGCCGGTGGGGATCGGCACCGCCGACACCCCGACGCCGGGCGGGCGTTTCTATCTCATGGAGCTGCTCAAGCCGCGTGATCCGAACGGTCCGTACGGGCCGTATGCCTTCGGGCTCAACGGCTTCTCGACATCACTCAGCTCGTTCGGCGGCCACAAGCCGGTCATCGGCGTGCACGGGACGAACGAACCAAAGCTCATCGGCAAGGACGTCAGCCACGGATGCATCCGCCTGAGCAACGACGCGATCACCAGACTCGCCCAGACCRTTCCCCTCGGCACGCCGATCGACATCGTCGCCTAGACGAAGATCGTCACCTAGACGAAGATCGGTAACGAGGCCCTTCCCGGTGGAGGATCGCCGGGGCCCGGACGGACTATGCGTCCACCGAGGCGGACGGGTCCATGGTGGGACGGGCCGCCACGGCGATCCGCAGATCGTTGACGAAGCCGGCGTAGACCTCGTCACGGCGGGCAGGATCCGCCCGTAGCACCGCACTGGGATGCAGCGTGGCGAGCAGCTGAGCCCCGGAGCCTGCCGGCCCGGGGAGCAGCCGGCCACGCATCTTCGTCACCCGGAACGACGGTCCGAGCAGCGACATGCCGGCCGTAGCCCCCAGGATCACGACGATCGCCGGCCGAACGAGGTTGAGCTCCGCGGATAGCCAGGGACGACACGCGGTGACATGCCGCAGGTCCGGGGTCTGATRGATCCGCCGCGGACCGTTGCCGGTGCGATACCGGAAGTGCTTGACGGCGTTCGTCGTGTACACCTCGGCACGGTCGAGTCCCACCTCGCCGAGGGCCCGGTCGAGCAGCTTGCCGGCGGGGCCCACGAACGGCACACCCCGCCGGTCCTCGATGTCGCCCGGCTGCTCGCCGACGAGGGCGAGCCAGCTATGCGCGGGGCCGACCCCGAAGACCGTGCGGGTGCCGGGCAGTTGTGCGAGGTCGCATCCCTGGCAGTCGGCGGCGGCCGCCGCCAGGGTCGGCAGGTCCGCCCGTGGTGGTATGTGTACGGGCTGCATGCTCATCCACCGATTCAACCGGACGGGCCCTCGCCCGTCCGCACGAGCCCTGGGAGACCCGGTGTGCCGGGAACCCGGTGCCGGGGGTGCCGGGGGTGCCGGGGCCGGATATCTGGCCCCCGGCGGTCGGGGCAAACCACGGGACCACCCCCACAAAATAGCGGCGTGTCATCATTCAACTACACAGCGTTTGCTGTTGTGCTGTACGGGTGACGCTTGCCGTGGAGTGGGATCGGGGCTTCTCCGACGCCTGGTCGCAAATCGCCGCGACAGCCCCGAAAATTGGCCTTTTCCTCGCGATCTGTCTGCTCGGTTGGCTGTTGGTTCGGGCGGGTACGCGCCTCGTCACCCGGTTGACCGAACGCGCCGGCCTGGATCGGATCATCGATCGCGCCGGCCTGCCGCGGCTACTGCACCAGCCGGCCCCGAGCGTGCGTGCGGGCGGGCTGYGGGTGCTCATGGGCATCGGCCTGCTCGGCGTGCTGCGGATCGCGCTGGGGGTCTTCGGACCGAACGCGGCCGAGGACACCGTGACCGATCTACTCGCTCTGCTGCTCCACACCCTGCTCGCGACGCTGGTCATCATGATCGGGGTCGGCCTCGGCCGGGTCGTCCGGACCTTCGTCACGGAGGCACTACGCGACCTCGCGTACGGACGGGCGGCCGGCAACATCGTGGCCACCGTGCTCGTAGTCGCCTTCGGCAAGGCGGCGTTGGACGAGGTGGRACTCGCGACGTCGGTCACCACACCGCTCCTCTGGGCGATCCTGGCCTCCCTCACCGGTGTGATCGTCGTCGGCGTGGGAGGCGGCCTCATTCGACCCATGCAGATCCGATGGGAGGAGATCCTCGATCATGTCGAGGACACCGCCGCCGAGGCTCGGGCGAAGTGGCACGWTCGCCGCCCCACCACGGTGCCCCAGGTATCGTCGGTCTCTCACCGCCCGTCCACACCCCACGGCTTCCCGGGTCCCGCCGGTCCCACCGGTCCCCCGAGCCCACACACCTCCCGGGGACACGCAGACTCCCCGGGACACACAGACTCCCCGAGGCACACAGACTCCCCGAGGCACACAGACTCCCCGGGACACACAGACTCCTCGGCACACGCGCCGAAACAGCCGCTGCCACCGCCGGCCGTCGCCTCGCCCCGACCCCCGATCCCGCCACCGGGTGAGGGACCACTGTCCAAAACCGGCTCCTCCGAACGACCTCCACCGTCCGCGGTGGACGAGCCCCCGCCGACCGCCGACCGACCGCTTCCGGGGGGACCCACGTAACGTGTGGTCCGTCCCCCACGTCCCGGTCGCGTCGACCGGTGGATGTGCGTTCGGCGAACTGCGGCGCGTTCGGGCCCCAGGTGGGGCACTCTGGAAGAGGACGGACGGTAAAAGTCGGTCACTGACCTCGACCACGCATATCGCCCTGACCCGGACACCTGACCCAGCCAGGGGACCCCGCCGGATCGGTCCGCATGTGGCCGATCCTCACGGCGGAAACCTCATCAACGTCACGAGTGGCGAGCGGAGGGACATCTCGGTGGACGAGCTCTCGGATATGSAGCGCTCCCGACTGCTCCTCGGCTGGCTGGCGGCGCGGCGTGCCGTGGACAACTGTCTGTCGGACCTGCTCGCCGCCGGTCCCGCCGGGGAGCGGCGGGTACGCGAGTCACTCGCTCTCGTGGACGATCTGGAAAGCCGCGCCCAGGAGGCGTTCGACCGTTACCGCACGGCCGCGGAGAACACGGAGGCACGGTCATCGGGCCGCTGGGTACCTTCCGACGCGGATCGTCCCAGACTCAATGTGGTCCGCGCCCCCGAAGGCGATCTCGCTCGTAGTAGATCGAACACGAAGAGCAATCACCGACACCGGTGACGCCCGGGGCGCTGGACGCGCGTCAGAATGGCCCTCGTGCCAGCCGTCCGTCGCCGCCRCGTCGCCGCGGCCTGGCTCCTCGCCCTCCTGGTTCCCCTTCTGCTGACGACGTCCGGCTGCGGCGTGCTGGAGGGTCCCCGACGTGGTCATGTGGTCCTGGCCGCCACCCCCGCGCCGACCACGGGTCCCGATGCATTCGAACGCTCCGGACGGGGCGCCCACATCCGGGTGACCCTGCCCCCGTCCGACGCCCCGAAGCCCTATCCCCTGCTCGTGGCGCTGCACAGCCTGTACTACGACGGCACGGATCCCGAGCAGCACTGGGACCTGGACGGCCTCGCCCGTACCGCCGGCCTCGCCGTCGTGTACCCGGACGGCCTCAACAGGGCATGGAACGCTGGAACCTGCTGCGAACCCGCCGTGACCAACCATACCGATGACGTCGGCTGGCTACGCGCGTTGATCGCGCATCTCAGCGAGCACTACCCGATCGACCGGAACAGGGTCAGCCTGATCGGTCTGTCCAACGGTGRCATGCTGGCCTACCGGTACGCCTGCGAACACGGAGACGAACTCGCGGGCATCGCCGTCGTGGCGGCCARCCGTCAGGTGTCGGACTGCCATCCGGGCGCCCCACTGACCGTCGTGGACGTCCACGGCGGGGCGGACGGCCATATCCCCTACCAGGGGACCCCCTGGTCGCCGGTGCTACGGACCGCGATCACGTCGGTCGAGGAGAGCATGATCCCGTTCCGGTCGGTGGATCGCTGCCCCGTCCCGAGCCGGCCTACGGACRCTGTCCTCACGGATTCGGCCGGCGTGCCATGGCACGCTCCGGTGGCATCACCGTCCGCGCTGAGCGTTGGAACGGATGCGGACGTGGCCGCGCCCGTCGCCGTGCCCCCAGTGCACCCGGCAAGCGCGCCGGTGAACCCGGCAAGCGCGCCGGTGAACCCGGCAAGCGCGCCGGTGAACGCCGCCCCGCGGGTCCTGATGCCGAGTGCCGTCCCGGGTGTGCCCGCGAATTCGACCGCAGTGACGTCACCGGCCGTCGCCCTGCGCAAGGAGACCCCCTGTGCCTCCTCGGCCCGGGTCGTGCAGTTCCTGCTGCCCGCCTTGGCCCACGGCTGGCCGGCCGTCTCCGGACCGGCCGCCTTCGCCACGGGCAGGGTGATCTGGAATCTGCTGGCTCCGGCCCGTTCCGCGCGGCCCGGCCCACGGATGTGACCCATGACGGCCAGCCGGCGGGGACGGATCAGGCCGGCGCGAACGACGACCGCAGTGCGCCCATCAGCGTGTTGAGCGACGCCAGGACGTTGGTCGACACTCGCGCGATGAGCACGTACACGGCACCGGCCACCGACACCGTGCGCATGAGGTAGGAGACCCGCTGCCCCTCCCGGTCGTACGAGCCGGCAAGTTCCTGGGTGGGCTGATCGCTGGTGTCCGTCGCCGGACCGGAATGGTCCCTGGTCAGACCGGGGACCGTGTTGAACTCGGCGGACTGGACCTGCGTGAGYGCTGCCACCGGATCCTGCACCGCGACCCGGGCCACTCCGATCATCTGCGGTCCGTACTCCGAGACGGTGCCGGGCTCGCCGTAGAAGATGCCGGTGTTGTCGCGCCGCTGCTTCCACACGGGCGGGTGGGAGAAGGTGGCCTTCTGCACAGTGTCGGTGAACGAGGTCCAGTCCGCCGGCACCGCGATCTGGCCCGCAGCCGCCTGACCGCCAGCTGCCTGACCGCCAGCCGCCCCTGTGCTTGGGCTGGGCGCGGCCGCTGCGGGGCCGCCGGACGATGCTGCCGTCGGCGCCGGGGCCGCATTGGCGGTCCGGCCGCTGGGCCGGACCTTTTCCCAGACGGCACCGGCCCCGACGCCCACCCCGAGTGCCACGGCCAGCACCACCAGGGCCACCCCGACCCGATGCAGGAAAGGCATGGTGTCGGAATCACGATCTCCCTGTCGGGAATCGCGAGCGTCGTCATCGTCGGGGAAATCGGCTGTGCCCGCGGCGGAGGCCAGGCTCCCCGAGCGACGCGCCGCGACCCGCTGATCGGCTCCGAACCGCGCCGGACTCGGCCGGCTCCGCCCCGCGCCCGGCGGGTAAGCCTYGGGCCGACCGGGCCGACCGGGCCGACCGGGCCGATCAGGATCGGTGCGGTCGGCATGGCGTCGGTCGAGTCCGAGGTCGTCGCCGGCATCCCTGCCGTAGGGCATCCGCGGGCCTGTTCCACCGTCTCTCATCCCGGCGCCGCCGGTCGGCGGACCGCCTGTGGAGGCACCGTCGGCCCGACGTGTCGGCATCGCCGTTCTGGCCCGCGGCAGACCGACCTCATTCTGCCGATCCGGTCCACCTCGTGGAGCCGACCTTCCATCGGTAGCCCATCCGGGTGGTCGACGCCCGGGAGTGGAACCGGGTGCGGGTGCGGGAGTGGGAGTGGAACCAGGAACGGCTCGGGACCGCGGGCTCTCAGCCCGAGCGGTCCGAGCGGTCCGAGCGGGCGGGACGAGCGCCCGGCGCATCGAGGTGCCGGTGGACGGGGAATCGATATCCTCGGGCTGTATCGAACTGCCCTGACGTGGACTGCCATGGCCGGGATCGCCATGGCCGGGATCGCCATGGCTCGCCGGTACCGGGTGGTAGGGCCCGGTCACCGGGCCCGCGGCGTCATATGGCCCGGTCGGAGGGCCGTAGCCGCTAGGCCGCGGATCCGGCCCCGCTGGTTGGTACGGCTCCATCGAGGGACCCCTGCCGCTCCCCTGATAGTAGGGAGACTGCCGGTCGTCGTCGTCCCACTCGGTCCGTCGCACACCGTCCGTCACCAGACGACCTCCGATCCCGAGCTCCGCTTGCGTCCACCCGTGCCACCGGTGTACCACGGCGTTGCGTCGACGTTGCGCGAGCTTAGTTGACAGTAGCCCCCCGAAGGCGTAAAGGGATCGGCCAGGCACCTCGCCGGTCACCCACTGATCTGCGTCGATATCCTCCCATGTCATCAGGCACATATTTCAGGGGGGACGCCACATGAAGGGCTTCAGGCAGTTCCTGATGCGAGGGAACGTCGTCGACCTGGCGGTCGCGGTCATGGTCGGCACCGCCTTCACCGCAGTGGTGACGTCGCTGGTGAAGACCATCTTCACCCCGCTGATCGCCGCGATCTTCGGCAAACCCGACTTCTCGGCCCTCACCTTCACCATCAACGGCAGCGTGTTTCGGTACGGCGAGTTCATCAACAGCGTCATCGCATTCCTCTCAGTCGCTACAGTGATCTACTTCGTGGTAGTACTCCCCCTGAACACCATCAACGAGCGGCGGACGCGGGGGCAGGTCCCGCCGGAGGAGGACCCGGCACTCACCGACGAGGCACGCCTGCTCACGGAAATTCGTGATCTACTGGCGGAACACCGTCCCACCGGCTGACCCAGCTGACCCAGCCGGGCCGGGCCGGGTCGGCCCGGGTCGGGCCGACCCGGCGCGGCGCGGCTCCACGCCGGATCGCTTACCCGAACGTTGGTCGGCATTCAGGAATCGCTCAGGCTTTCAAGGGAAAGTGCCTACCATGACACCGCGTCTCCCCTTCAGCAGTAGCGCCGAGGCCGCCCCCGGGGGCGGCGGCAGGGAGGGGTCCGGCGCCGGGCATGACTCCCCCTCCCCCTGGGCTCCGCCCATCGGCAGCGCGGCCGGGACACCAGCCGGCCAAGCTCACCCGGCTGGTCCCGCCAGCTCCGAACCCGACCTCCCGGYGGGCCCGCCTTCCCGTCCGCCCGGCTCGCCGTACAGCCAACCGCCGGCGCTGGGGCCATCCTCCGGCCAGCATCCTCAGTATCCGAATCCCCATCCCCCGCATGGGGATCCTCGTCCGTATCCGGATTCTCCGTACCCGGCCGGGCCGTCCCAGGCCAGCCAGCAGCAGGCCGCGTTCTCCGCGGGAAGCCCACCTCCGGCGGCGCCGCCCGGCGGCCCGTGGGGACCACCTTCAGGCCCGCCACCCAGTGGTCCCGCTGCCCCGAGAGCTCTGAACGGCGCGGCCGGCCCCGCGGGCCCCCCCGCGGGACCCCCGACCGGAGGGCATTCCTGGGGACCGCCGTGGAGTTCCCCGAGCGACGCCGGCTCGCCACCCGCCCAGGACCTCTACGGCAACGGGACAACCATGGCCGCCTCGCCGCCTTGGCGCCGACGGCGGCTCGTCGCCGCCGGACTCGCCATTGCCCTGGTCTCAGCTGGTGTAGGTGGCGGTGTCGGAGCGCTGGTCGCCGATAACAACGGGGGGCAGACCATCGTCACATCCGCCGGTCTGCACAACACCGTGGACAGTTCCGGTGGAACGTCGCCGGCAGCCGCGAACACCGTGTCGGCCGCGGCGCAGAAGATCCTGCCGAGTGTCGTGACAATCTCCGAGGAATCGAGCAGCGAGTCGGGCACCGGCTCCGGCACCATCATCCGTTCGGACGGGCATATCCTGACGAACAACCATGTGGTCTCGKGTGCCGCGAACGGCGGTTCGCTGACGGTCACCCTGCAGGACGGTCGTACCTTCGATGCGCAGGTCGTAGGCACGGATCCGAGCTCGGACCTCGCGATGATCAAAATCAATGCCACCGGTCTCACTGCGGCCACGTTCGGCAATTCCGACACGCTGAACATCGGGGAACTGGTGGTAGCGGTCGGCAGTCCGCTCGGGCTGAACGGTACGGTCACGTCCGGCATCGTCAGTGCCGTGCATCGCCCGGTGCGCACCGGGGATTCAACCGTGCGGGATCAGCAGAACACCGTGCTCGACGCAATCCAGACCGACGCATCGATCAACCCCGGTAACTCCGGTGGTCCGCTGGTCAACAGTCGCGGCGAGATCATCGGCGTGAACAGCGCGATCGCGACCGTGGGTGGTGGAAGTCCCTTCGGTGGCGGCCAGCAGTCCGGCAACATCGGCGTCGGTTTCGCTATTCCGGGCAACTATGCCGAGTCGGTGGCCACCCAGTTGATCTCCACGGGAAGCGCCCGGCACCCGTACCTGGGCGTCAGCGCCTCCACCGCGGAGGAGAACACCCGCTCCACCGCCTCCAGCGGCAACGGTGCACAGATCCGCTCCATGGTTCCGGGTGGACCCGCCGAAAGGGCCGGCCTTCGCACCGGCGACGTCATCACGAAGGTCGGCAACCGTGCCGTCAACGACGTCGACTCCCTCATCGCGRCGGTCCGGTCCCACGCCATCGGCGACGAGGTGGAAGTGACCTATACCCGTGATKGACAGAGCGGCACCGTCAAGGCCCGGCTCGCCCAACAACCACCGGCATCCTGAGCTATGTCCCGACCCGCAAGAAGCATGGTGCCATCCGGCGGAAGGCCGCGAATGGCCGGTCCGGTTCCGAACGCCGGTTCCGCCGAATTGGTGACAGATTTCGACTTATACTCATTGAAGGCAGATTCGTCCATGGCGGATTGGTCCCGTCTCCGACGGGACATGGCCACCCTGCCGTGGGACCTACCAGGCAAAGTAACCAGCCGTAGTCGATGAGGATCAAAGTGCGACGGCATCAGTAGTCAAGCGTTATCGACTGTCGAATCGGCGACAACAAAATCTTCACGACGTTCACCCGCTGCGGGGGACGAACTTCTAGCATTGGGACTGCCTCACCGGGCTACCGATGGGGCGATGCCGGCCCGTTCCGGGGCCGCCGCTAGTCCCCGGGGAGAAGCTGAGTATGGACGACGACGCGGACCTGGTGGCCCGTGTCCGACGTGGTGACCGACAGGCGTTCGACGATCTCTACGATCTGTACGCCGATGATGTCTTCTCGATGTGCCTGCTGATTCTGGGCGATCCCACCGTGGCCCGCGCAGCGGCCGGGACGGCGTTCGCCCTCGTCGCCCGCACTCGTCTAAATCCTCTGAGCGATCCCACCCGGCTGCGGTCCTGGCTACTCGAGCTTGCTCGAGGAAGCGCTCTGGCCTGGTCTGGATCGCCCCAGGCGCGCAGCATCCCGGTACCCCATGGAGTCTCGCCCGAAGAGCTCCTCGCCGGTGCCGTGGTTCCGGCGCCAGCGAGTCTGCGGGTCGGCCTCGCGCGCACCTTCGATCGCGCCGCTGTCGCGGCTGTAGCCGCAGCCTCAGCCGCCAGTCGGCGGGCAGCGGCAGCGGCAGCGGCAGCGGCAGCCGATACTGAGAGCGAAGTCGGCGAGACCACCAAGGAGACACCGAAGGTCAATCTCGTCAAGGTACCGACGGCTCCACCCAGCGGTGACAGGTACGCCGACGCCGAGAAAACCATCATCGCCGCCACCACGCACTCCGTGCGTGTACTCCCGCTCATGCGCATGGACTCCGACAACGACCTCACCGACGCACCGCAGACTCATGCTGGCCGCGGCAGCGCGGGATGGCGCAGGCGGTCGGCGGTGGCAGTCGCCGCGGTGACGGCCATCGCCGTCGCCGGCCTCACGGCGGCCATGAACTGGCCCACCTCCGATGCCCAGCTGCTGTCGGAGGACGAGCCGAATATCACGCAGGTGACGCAGGGGCAGGTGACGCAGGCACCGACCCCGGACGCGATACGTCCGCCCATGCCTGCGGCCGCACCCAGCAATGCGGCCGCGACGTCCTCGACAGTCGTCCCGACGGTTGCCGGAGCGTTTACCAKCCGGGCTGCATCGCCCGGAGGCTTGGAACCACACCTCATGGAGCCCATCGCGCGACAGGTCAGCAAGCCCTCGCCCTCCGCCACCCACCGTCCCGACCCTGCTTTTGTCAAGACGCCTGCGACATCGCCTCCGTCCTCGCCATCCACCGCCCCGGCGCCACGCACGCCGACGACGGAGCCACCGACCACGACYCCTACACAGCCGCCAACCACGGCTCCATCGCCAGCCAGCAGACCCACGACGGCACCCACCAGCACCCCACCCTCGACGACACCGACCGGGGTGGACGCTCCGACGCCGACGYCCCCGCCGAGTGGCAACCCCGGGAGCCCAAGTACCGGACCTGCCCCCAGCAGTTTCTCCACCGGAGGGACAAGTTCAMCCAGCACGGGCGGCTGGATCACCAATACGATCACAATACCGCTGCCCATTTTCATCTAGTCTTCTCTCTCTAGTACACATTGCACAACAATGTGGGTACGGGCATACTCAAAAGCTGCCAGGTCGAGAGACGTTAAAAGGCCCGAGATCCGCCGAGTGCCGATACTCGGCCTAGAAGGGACTGCGGTTCGGTCCCGGACCCGTCGGCGCCATAATCACGCATTGCCCACGCAGGGTCCCCGGCCCCGTTCTCCGCCAGTATGTCGAAAAGAAATATGCCGCAGAGTTTCTCGCCGATGAGCTGGCATAATTGGCTACCTCTCACGGAAGATCATCACCGTGTTCTGGCTGTGCTCGCGTACTTGAAATCCCGCGCACTTGAAAGGATGACAGGAGCCAACCGAACACATGGTCGATTCTGCGTCACACTCGCCACGGCGTCAACCCCTACGCCCGTCGAGGAAGACCGCACCGCGGAACAGCGCATGACTTGCGGCTGTGGCGACCGCATCCTCAAGCAAACAGAATTCTCGATGTCGCCCCCGCTGACGATCTATAACGCGATCTACGCTGAGATGGTTCGCCCACCAGACGCGGTTGACGATGGTCCCATCGCGCGCCATAATCGAACACATGTTCGGTAAAGATCTGGAGACGGTTCCCCTCCYTGCCCTCGAGACGGAACTCTGCAGCTGGGCGGGTCGACTGGCTGCCGCCACCTGCCGTTGGCTGATTCTGCTCGCTGCCTTCGATCGCCGCAAAGGTTGGTCCGCCAGCGGCATGCCGACCTGCGCGCACTGGTTGTCCTGGCGGTGCGGACTCGGACTTCGCGCCAGCTACGACTACCTTCGAGTCGCCCGAGCACTAGAACTCCTTCCCCTCATTCGCGAGTCCTTCTCCAAAGGAGAGATCTCCTATTCAAAGGTTCGGGCTATAACACGTGTCGCCGAGCCGGAGACGGAAGCAAGGTGGGTTGAGCAGGCCGCACAGTGCACAGCGCAGAAGCTCGAGAGACTCGTGTCCTTGCATGCCAAAATCAATCATGATCAAAAAGATGAGAACGGGGGGCGCGACGAAGATGGCCCGAACAATACGCGGTGCTCTTGGCGGTGGAACGAAGATGGAACATTTTCACTGTCCGTCCGCCTCGATCCAGCCCGTGGTGCGATCATTGAGAGCGCTCTCGTCATGGCCATGTCAAGCCTGCACGACTCCCGAGACTCTAACCGGGAAGATTCTTCCACGACATCCGATGCCGAGGGCTCGATCAATGACACCTCGATAACACACGCAGGTCCTGAGATGAAAGCCGATGCCTTGACGGCTATGTCCKAATCTTTCCTCTCCACCGGCGCTCCCACGCTGATGAGCTCCACATCTCACACGATAAATGTACACATAGATATTGATACACTTATCGGTTCAAGCCGAGAGAACCATGGATYCCCCCTCCAGCGACATGAAGGGAATGGACTGAATACCCGAAGGTGTGATAYGAAGGACCATATCCCCGTTCTACCGAACGTCGTTCGAAGACTGTCCTGCGACAGCCTCCTTCGGACACTTATTATAGACTCCAAGGGAAACCCTCTCATGCTGGGTCGCACCCGCCGAAACCCAACCACGAGATTGCGGCTAGCAATTTATGCACGCGACCGAGGGGTATGCCAGTATCCGGGCTGCCATCATACCCGCTGGCTCCAGGTACATCATATGAAGGAATGGGCATCCGGAGGCGGAAATACAGATCTTGATAATCTCGTTCTGATCTGCTCCCTTCATCATCGGACTATTCATGAAAGGCGGATTGTTCTGCAGCGCGGACGCGACGGTTCGATTGTCGCCCGCCATCGTGACGGAACGCTGATGCAGCAGGCGCCACGGCTGCATCTGGGTCCGGATCTGTTGGAGCTCCTCAGCGATAACACCTCAGCCGCGCCAGCTGAGACCGTCCCGACAAGACGAGTAGCCTGAATTACCCCCAGGGGGTATGGACATGATCCAAATGTCTGCCTCGGCGTACCGCGACCCGATGGGGGGGGGGGGGACACGAGAGCCGATGCTCAGCTACGAACGGGATGCCCGTAGGCTCCCAACCTTGTGAGCCCCATCCTCGCGCCCGGACGAGCTGGGAACTTCATCCGAGCCCTGTTCATCATCCTGCTGCTTGTGCTGCTGATGCGGACGGTGTATCTGATGTGGTTCTTCCGCACCCCCGCGTGGACATCACGACCGGACGAGATCCGCTACTGCGGCGGATGGTACAAGCGTTCAGACGAGCTGGACATCGCAGGAAGCCGTGCACGCCAGATGGCAGGTGGCAGCCTCAAGGAGGTCAGSCGGTCACCGGTGTTCCGCCCGATCATGGCGTACCGTCCGACATCAGACTGTCCGCGCTACCTCTTCGCCAGGGTCGGCAAGGACGTCTTCGTCATCTACCGCGCCGCCGACGACTGAGCCGGACCGGTCAGGGCCGGGCCGGTCAGAACGTAGACGCGGGCGTGTATGGACGTGCGCTGCTGCAGCGCGGCCCGTACAGCACGGTGCAGGCCATCCTCCAGGTAGAGGGCTCCGTCCCACTCGACGACGTGAGGGAAGAGGTCACCGTAGAAGGTCGAGTCCTCATCGAGGAGAACATCGAGTGCGAGCACTCGCTTGGTGGTGACGAGCTGGTCAAGCCGAACCTGGCGAGGGGGAATGGCCGCCCAGTCCCGCTGGCCAAGGCCGTGCTCGGGGTACGGGCGACCGTCTCCGACCAATCTGAAGATCACCGGCACCTCCTCCTCGAGGGCGAGACATTCTCCGACCACGACAGCCTAGAATCCCCGCCCCTCCTATAAGACCCCGGTGGCCCCGCAGCATCGAGCCGCGTGGACACCCGGACCACGGCTGCAGGTCAGATGCCCCCAGCTGGCACCCCTTCTCCCGATCTCACAGCCAGGCATGACTTAAGTAAGCTTAACCTGATGCCAAGGAGATTCCATGGACGACGTCGTGCTCTGCCCGCCTCCAGACGCCGGTCGACGCATCGACCTCTCCACGTGTGCGCTTGCCGAACCGGATCTGATCAGTGCGTATTCACCTGATCTCACCAGATGCCGCAGCTTGCCCGGCACGGGAAACCTGCGGCGACCGGTGACAAGATTGCCGGAGTGCAGGTGACCGGAGTGCAGGTGACTCCAGCTCCATCACAGGTCAAGATCGGTCTCATCGATACGATCGATCTCAAGGCGAATATCGTCAATCTTCGTGCCAAGGAGCGGCACGGCTCTCGGTGACCGGACAGGGATCAGCCGATCAGGCCGGACGAGCACGCAACCGTCGAGTTCGGAGTCACTCCCTCGGGGTGAACTCGCCGGCACGCCGCCGACCGGTCGAAAATCCGCTGGACAGCCCACCTACCCTGGGCAGATGGAGTTCACCCAGTCCGACAAGCTCGCCGACGTCTGCTACGACGTCCGTGGGCCTGTCCTCGACGAAGCGACCCGGCTGGAAGCTGCGGGGTCGCRCATCCTCAAGCTGAACATCGGCAATCCCGCGCCGTTCGGCTTCTCCGCACCGCCGGAGGTACTCGAGGCCGTCGTGGCAAACCTTGYGGATGCACAGGGTTACAGCGACTCCAAGGGACTACTCGCCGCCCGGGAAGCGGTCGTGCGCYATCACCTCCGCAAGGGGGTCACCGGCATCGACCCCGGCGGGGTCTACCTCGGCAACGGCGTCTCCGAACTGATCATGATGTCGTTGCAGGCGTTGCTCAACAACGGCGACGAGGTGCTGCTCCCCGCGCCCGACTATCCACTGTGGACGGCCGTGGTCAGCCTGTGCGGTGGCCGGCCCGTGCACTACCTCTGCGACGAGTCCGCCGGCTGGGCGCCCGACCTCGACGACATCGCCGCCAAGGTCACCCCGCGGACACGAGCGATCGTCGTCATCAACCCGAACAACCCGACTGGTGCCGTCTACGACCGGCAGGTGCTGGAGAACATCGTCGAGGTCGCCCGCCGCCACCACCTGATGCTGCTGTCCGATGAGATCTACGACCGGATCCTCTACGAGGACGCCGAGCACATCGCGACCGCAGCGCTCGCGCCGGACCTGGTCTGCATGACCTTCAACGGGCTGTCGAAGTCYTATCGGCTGGCCGGGTTCCGGGCCGGGTGGATGGTGATGTCCRGTCCGCGCGGCCACGCCTCGAGCTACATCGAGGGAGTGAACATCCTCGCGAACATGCGCCTGTGCGCCAACGCGCCCGGGCAGTTCGCCACGGTCGCCGCCCTCACGGAGGACGGCGGYGCAGGGGACCTCGTCCTGCCCGGCGGCCGGCTGCGCGAACAACGAGACACGGTCGTGAAGCTCCTCAACGACATCCCCGGGGTGTCGTGCGTCCCGCCGCGGGGGGCGCTGTACGCCTTCCCCCGGCTGGACCCCGCCGTCTACCCGATCCGGGACGACGAGCGCTTCGTCCTCGATCTGCTGTTGGCCGAGAAGATCCTGCTCGTCCAGGGCAGCGGCTTCAACTGGCCGCATCCCGACCATGTCCGGATCGTGACCCTGCCCGCGGTGGACGATCTCACGGACGCCATCGGCCGGATCGATCGCTTCCTGGCCTCCTACAAACGCCCCTCCCAACAACAGTGCCCCTCCCAACGACGGAACTGACGGAGCAATCGACACCATCGGGGAGGTTGTCCACAGGACGCCAGTGTCCTGTGGACAACCTGTGGAAAAACGGCATGGCGACGTCCTGCTCGTGGGTCTACTGGTCGCCGCCACGATCGGGGTGCAGATCGCGCTGCGAGCCCGGATCGATCGTCCGCTCTGGTACGACGAGCTGTGGCGCCCGCACTTCGCGGGGGAACCGTGGCCGACGTTCTGGTCGGAGCTGACGGCGGCCAACACCCCGTCCTCGGTCGGCTCACTGGCACTGACCCGGCTGACCGGGACCATCCTCGGCTGGCACAGCTGGTCGCTCCGGCTCGTCGGAGCGGGAATCTGGCTACCRCTTCTCGCTACGGGCGGCTTCCTGCTCGCGCGGCGGTTCACCGGCCGGGTACCGGCCGTGGCCGCCACGGTGACGACCGCCCTCGCCGGCACCGTCGTCGACACCGGCACGCAGCTCAAGCCCTACGTCCTCGATGCGGTGGTCACCCTCGCGGTGGTCGCGCTGTGGACGGGACAGGCCACGCTCCCACGCCGGACCGCGGCCGGGGCGCTGGCGCTGCTGTCGCTGCCAGCGGTGTTTCTGCTGGTTCCCCTCGCTGGCTACGACCTGGTCCGCGCGGTGCCCCGACGCACCGTGGTGCGCACCGCCGGACGGGTGGGCCCCGCCCTCCTCCTGACCGGCACCCACATGATGATCTTTGTGGCGCACCAGTCCAGCCAACGGGCGAGCCATTTCTGGGACGATCACTTCCTCGCCGGTCGAGGGATCCTTGGCGGCCTGCGGTTCACGCTCGAACAGACCGGCGCGATTCTCGGTGGCGTCCCGCCCGGGATCGACCGTTATGACCCCAATCTGGTGCACTCCCTCCTCGAGGGGCATCGCCTCCCGACGCTGCTCGTCGGGACGRCCACGGCGGTTGCGCTGGCGCTCGGAGTCCGGGTACTGCGCCGGCGCCCCGACGGGATGATCCTTATCGTCGCCTTGGTCGGCGCCGAACTGCTCCAACTCGCGGCCAGCGCCGGACGCTACTGGCCCTTCGGGGCCTGTCGGACCAACCTGTTTCTGGTTCCGTTGCTCACCATCATCGTCGCGGTCGGCGTCGCCGACCTGGCCCGCACGGCCCAGACAGCCAGGCTGGTTGGGCCGGCGCGGCTTCCCGCGGCCGTCGGCCTGATCGCGCTGGCGGTGATGCCGGTCTGCGCGGTCGGCGGGACCGTCACGCTATGGGACGAACGCCACGATCCCCGTCCGATCGAGGCCATGGTCGACGCGACGATCGCCGCCCGCGCCGAGTATCGGGCGGGCGATCTCGTCATCGTCGGCGGCCGACTGGCACGGGCGGGCTGGCTCTACGCCATGGACCTCAGCGACGACGCATCGTCCGGGGAACCGCCGGTCGGGCCCCGGGTACCCCGATCGGCGACGACCTTCCTGAGCGTGATCGGGAAGGACGGCGCGGACGGCGCGGACAGCGCGATCCGCAGCCGCCCGCAACCGCCGAACCGGATCCTGCTGTTCATCCTCGCCTACGACCTCCGGGGCACGGCCGCCGAACTCGCGTCCCTGCGGCAGGCCGGATGGTGTGAGCAAGAGATCCGGACCTTTCCGCTCACCGGCACCCTGCACGGCCTCACCCGCTGCGCCCCGACGCCGCGGGGGGACTCGCGGTCGCCATCGGCTGTCCGATGAGAGCGGCCAGTGCCCCCCATTCCCGGTCACCGTCCGCCAACGACGCCGCGATGCGCTGCTGCAGCACGCCGACCTGGATCCGGGTGCCATCGAAGAGCTGCTTGCAGGACGCCGCAGCGGCGGCGTAGTCCCTGCCGCCGGCATCGAACCGCGCCTGCGCGGCCACGGTCGGCGGCACCGGCGCGGTCAGCGCCGCCTGCGTGTCGGTGCCGAGGGAGACACAGACGGGCTGCAGGGAAGCGCCGTCCTGGGCGGCCAGATACGCCCGGGCCGCCGCGACGTCCGTGGCGACCCGGGCCCGCAGACCCTCGCTGCCGTGGTACCAGGAGGCCAGCTCGGCAGAGTCGTTCGCGGTGGACACAGAATCGCCAGCGGTGGACACAGAATCGTTCGCGGTGGACACAGAATCGCCAGCGGTGGACACAGAATCGCCAGCGGTGGACACAGAATCGCCAGCGGTGGACACAGAATCGTTCGCGGTGGACACAGAATCGCCAGCGGTGGACGTGGGCAGCCCGGACGCCGGATCCGCACCGCCCGCCAGGGTCGCCGCTCCCCCGCCGATCACCAACACGATCGCGCCGAGGATGGCGAGCCGACTACCGAGGGGGTTCTGGAGCGGATCCGGTTCCCGCAACCACCCAGGTCGGCCGCTACGCCCCGCCATGCATCCCTCCGTCCTGGATCTACTCTGGGCGAAGGTTATGCCTCGGAGTGTTGCAGATCATCGGTGGGTGCGACCGTCAGCGTGCGGCCGTCAGCAGTTGGCGAGTTCGGGTTTCTGGTTGAGCACCTGCGCTCCGATCGAGACGAAACGCCGGTACTGCTCGCCACCGGCGGAGTCGTGCCACACCCAGCGCCTCCGAGATGAAAACCATTTTCAATAATGACAAACGGACGCGTGCCCATTCCCATCGACAGGCACGCCCAGCGCGACGAGGAGATGAGAAAGTGAGAACGTGGCCCGTACACCCCAAGAAGCTCATGGGTCCGAGCCGACCCCACGGCTGGCGCGCACCCCGGGCGGGACGGACGGCACAGTCGGGATGAGAGGCACGGACGGTAAGGGCGCCTCCGGCAACAGACTGAACCGACCAGACAGCCTGAACGGCGGCGAAGGGAGCAACGTGAGCACCGCGGGGAACGACACCAGGTCGGCCGGCGCGGGYCGGCCGGCCCGCGACCCCTGCAACCATCGGGATGAGACGGTGGAGCGCCGTCCGGCGCCGAGCCGGGGGACGGCCGTGCGTGCCACCCGGCAGGGCGACGCCGTCTCCGCCGCGCTTGCCGAGACCGACGCCTTTACCAGCGCCCAGGATCTGCACGCCCGGCTACGGGCGCAGGGCGCCGCGGTCGGGCTCACGACAGTGTACCGCCATCTGCAGGTGCTGGCCGACCGCGGCGAGGTCGACATGATCCGCCGGGACGACGGTGAGACGGTCTACCGGCGCTGTGCCTCCGACGACCATCACCATCACCTTGTCTGCCGCTCCTGCGGCCGGACGGTGGAGATCGCCGGACCGGAGATCGAGGCGTGGACCGCCAAGGTCGCCAACGCCGAGGGATTCGTCGACGTCGTGCACACCGTGGAGATCTACGGCACCTGCACCATCTGCGCGGCCCGACCAGCCACCTGAGCGAGGTTCCCGGCGGAGCACAGTGCGCGCGGCGGAGCACAGTGCGCGCGGCGGAGCACAGTGCGCGCAGCCGTCGGTCAGGGTGCCGTCGCCGAGAGGCCGGTGCAGGCGCGCAGAGCGTTCCAACTCGCCAGGGCCCGGGCTCCCGCGGCACCGGTCACCGGCTGGGGGATGCCCCCCACGATCCGGGCGGGTAGCCAGGCGGCGACCGTGACCGCCCGGCCGGCGACGGTCAGTTCCAGCACCCCGGACTCGGTGTTCCGGCCGGCGCCGGAGGAATAGAACACGAAGTTCCCCAACCCGTAGCCGACGTACACTCCATCGGAGTTCCATCCAGCGCCCAACAGAACGTGGGCGTGGCTCCCGATGACGACGTCCGCGCCCGCGGCCGCCAGCCGGGGGAGCAGGGCGCGCTGTGCCTCGTTGGGGCACTGCTGCTGCTCGGTCCCCCAGTGCAGGAAGACGATGACCGTGTCCGCCGCGGCCCGCACGGCCCGCACGGCTCGCACCAGCCGATCGACCTCCTTGGCCGATGCCAGGCCGGGCTTGTGYGGACCCGCCGTCCAGGCCGCGATCAACTCGTCGTCGAGCACCTGGGTGGCCCCGAGGACGGCGATACGCTGCCCCTTGACCGTCGTCGTGTACGGGGCGTACGCGGCGGTGTCGTCCACGCCGATGCCGACGAGCGGGAAGTGCGCCTCCCGAGCGTAACGCAGCGAATCCTGCAGGCCTTCGATGCCGTAGTCCATGCCGTGGTTGTTGGCCATCGTGACAACGTCGATGCCGGCCGCCCGTACCGCGGTGAACGCGGTGGGCGAAGCCCGGAACACATACGCCTTCTGGGCCGCGGTGCCACGGTCCGTCACCGCCGTCTCCAGGTTCGCGATCGCAAGATCGGCCGCGCTCAGGGCCGCCGACATGGGTCCGATCGCCGTCCGCGGATCGGCGGCGAGCCGCTGACCGGGAGCACCCGCGAAGTGGATGTCGCCGCCGAAGGCGATGGTGACCGGCTGCCCCGTCGGCCGCCGCGGGCCGTCACCGACGGGGGCGRCTCCCCCGGCTCCCCCGGCTCCCCCGGTGGCCGCGGCTGAGGCGGAGGGACCGGTGGTGACGGGGGCACCATCGGCATGAGTCGTCGGCGTCGGCCTCGGATGGTCCTCGCCGTAGGGCACGGCGCAGGCCACGAACATGAATCCGACGATGACGGCGACGCCACCGGCGACGGCCGTGCGCCCGCGTCTGCACCGAACACGCCGAACACGCCGAACACGYCGAACACGCCGAACACGCCGGCTGACTGCACCCCGCTCCACCCCAGGCTCCCCCTCCGTGACGACCGCGCCACGACGAGCCACTCGCAAACCGGCCGCGTCCCGACCGTTCCCATGATCCCGAACTCGACCGCCGTGGTCCGTCCGAGGTCAGAGTGCCGACAGCACCGGTGCCAGTTCGCGCCACTGCCGACGCGGCAGCCCACGGCGGTCGAAGTCAAGCACCTGCACGGCCACCTGATCGGCCCCGGCGTCGAGATGCTCCTTGATCCGCCCGAGCAGGACGTCCGCGTCCCCCCAGGGGACGATCGTGTCGACCAGGCGGTCCGAGCCCGAGCCGGCGAGATCGTCGTCGTCGAACCCGAAGCGCCGCAGGTTCGTCGTGTAGTTCGGCAGCCGAAGATAGGACCCGGTGTGCCGGCGGGCGAGCTCACGGGCCTGTTCCGGATCGGTGTGCAAGACGAACGCCTGCTCGGGGACGAGCAGCTTGCCGGGCCCAAGGATGTCCCGGGCGGCAGCGGTGTGCTCGGGTGGCACGAAATAGGTGTGGGCGCCGTCGGCCCGGTCCCGGGCGAGGCCGAGCATCTTCGGACCGAGCGCGGCGAGCACCCGTGGCGGGACACCGGGCGGTGGCACGGCCCGGTACTGCTCGACCGCCATCCGGTCCATCTCGTCGAGGTACGCCGCCATCTGGGCGAGTGGGCGCGTGTAGKAGGCGCCCCGGATGTGCATCAGCTCGGCGTGGGACACCCCGAGCCMGAGCAGGAACCGGTCCGGGTACGCCTCGGCGAGGGCCAGCTGACCGGCGGTCATGGTGAGCGGGTTACGGGCGAGGATCTGCGCGATCCCGGTCGCGATCGTCATCCGGGAGGTGGCCGCGAGCGCCAGAGCGGCGGTGACCAGCACCTCGCGCCCCTTGACCTCACCGGTCCACAACGTCGGATAACCGAGATCGTCGAGTTCCGCGACCGCCTCCCGGACGACCGCGGCCGGGGAGAAGTCGAACTGGCCACTCCAGATCCCCACCTTGCCGATCTCACGCCGGGCCGGCGGGCGGCTCATGTGCTGCGCACTCGTCACCGCGCAACCGTACCGAGCAGGAACGATGGTCACTCGTCACGGCGGGACCGCCGGATCCGGTTGCCACTGTCCGTCCAAGGTCTATCGTTGGCAAGTGTGACGGAGCTCATGCAGCTGCTCACCCCGACCGGCCACCGGATCACCACCGCGTCCACGACGACGGCAGCCGGACCCGACGCRCCGGGACCCGATCMCTCCAGAGCCCRCGCCGGCGGGGTGGACGCCGCGGGAGCGGACCCGCCCCGGACAGCCGTCGATCTGGCCGCCCAGATCGCCGACCTGACCGACGACGACCTGTACGGGCTGTATCGGGACATGGTGTTCATCCGCCGGTTCGATGAGGAGGCGACCAGCCTGCAGCGCCAGGGCGAGCTGGGGCTGTGGGCGAGCCTGCGGGGCCAGGAGGCGGCCCAAGTCGGATCCGGCCGGGCGCTGAGGCCCGGCGACATGGTGTTCCCGTCGTACCGGGAACACGGGGTGGCCTGGTGCCGGGGAGTCAGGCCGAGGGAAATCCTGGCGATCTATCGCGGCACGACGCTCGGTGGCTGGGATCCGGGCACCCACGGGTGCGCCCTCTACTCGATCGTCGTGGGCTCGCAGGCACTGCATGCCACCGGCTACGCGATGGGAATCGCCCGGGACGGCACCAACGACGCGGCCATTGCGTACTTCGGTGACGGGGCGTCAAGCGAGGGCGATGTCAGCGAGGCGTTCGGATGGGCGAGCGTGTTCGCCGCCCCGCTGGTGTTCTTCTGCCAGAACAACCAGTGGGCCATCTCGGCACCTGCCCGGCGCCAGAGCCGGATCGAGATCGTCCACCGGGCCGCGGGCTTCGGTTTCCCGGGCGTGCGGGTGGACGGCAACGACGTGCTGGCGTGTCTCGCGGTGACCCGGTGGGCCCTGGCGACCGCGCGTGCCGGGCGTGGTCCGGTGCTGGTGGAGGCCGTGACCTACCGGATGAATCCACACACCACGGCAGACGATCCCAGCCGCTACCGTCCGAAGGGTGAACTGGACATGTGGCGTCGGCGTGATCCGTTGGACCGGATGCGCGCCTACCTGACGGCGCGGGGCCTGCTCACCGAGGAGAGTCTGCGGCAGCTGGCCATCGAGGCGGACTCCTTCGCGCACGAGCTGCGCGCGCAGTGCGTCGCGCTGCCGGATCCGATCCCGGCCAGCCTGTTCGACCATGTGCAGGTGGCTGAGAATGAACTCGTGACGGCCCAGCGATCGGCGTTGGCGGCCATGTTCGACGTGGAGGGGCCCGGCGTGGAGGACGAGATGGGCGTACCCGAGGGGAACCGGTGACCAGCGGGGCCGTCGTCGCCGGGGAGCAGCGCTCCGACGAGGTCGGTGAGCGGGTTGCCCGCGCCCCGGTCACCATGGCCAAGGCGTTGAACCTCGGGCTGCGTTCGGCGATGGCAGCCGATCCCAAGGTTTTGATCATGGGGGAGGACGTCGGCAAGCTCGGCGGGGTCTTCCGGGTGACCGACGGGCTGCAACAGGAGTTCGGCGAGGCCCGGGTCATCGACACCCCGCTGGCCGAGTCGGCGATCGTCGGCACGGCGATCGGGCTGGCCATGCGCGGTTACCGGCCGGTCTGTGAGATCCAGTTCGACGGGTTCGTCTATCCCGCGTTCGACCAGATCGTCAGCCAGCTMGCGAAGCTGCACTACCGGTCGGCCGGCCGGATCCGGCTGCCGGTGACGATCCGCATCCCCTTCGGCGGCGGGATCGGCGCCGTCGAGCATCACAGTGAGTCGCCGGAAGCGTACTTCTGTCACACCGCCGGCCTGAAGGTTGTCGCCTGCTCGAACCCGGTCGACGCCCATCACATGATCCAGCAGGCCATCCGGTCCGACGATCCGGTGATCTTCCTCGAACCGAAACGGCGGTACTGGGAGAAGGGCGTGGTCGACCCGCGCCCCCTCGCCGAACTGCCCGCGGGCGAGCTCACCCAGCTGCACGCCAGCCGGGTCGTGCGCACCGGCACGGACGCGACCCTCGTCGGCTATGGCCCCACCGTACGGACCTGCCTCGACGCCGCCGAGATCAGCGCGGCGGACGACAGCCGGTCGCTGGAGGTCATCGACCTGCGGACGCTCTCACCCCTGGACCTGGAACCCGTGCTCRACTCGGTACGCCGGACCGGCCGGCTGGTCGTGGTCCATGAGGCACCGTCCAACGTCTCGGTGTCGGCCGAGGTCGCCGCGCGGGTGACGGAGCGGGCGTTCTACTCCCTGGAGGCGCCGGTCCTGCGGGTCACCGGCTTCGACACCCCGTATCCCCCGGCCCGCCTCGAAGATCACTACCTCCCCGACGTCGACCGCATCCTCGACGCCGTGGACCGTTCTTTCGCGTACTGAGCGTACTGAGAAGCATGAGGACCGACCAACCGGCTATCTGACTGGGGTTACCGTGACGCAGCGACAGTTCCGGCTCCCTGACCTCGGCGAAGGTCTGACCGAGGCGGACATCGTCCGGTGGCTTGCCCAGGTCGGGGACACCGTCACGGTGAACCAGCCCCTCGTCGAGGTCGAGACCGCGAAGGCRGTCGTCGAGGTCCCCAGCCCGTTCGCCGGGATCCTGGTCGAGACCCACGGCGCCGAGGGAACGACCCTCGCGGTCGGCGCACCCCTGCTGACCATCCAGACCGCCGACACCGACACCTACGTCGACACCGACACCAACGCCGACGGGACGGGTGGGAACGGGACGGGTGCGAACAGCCTGCCGACATCCCGGGACGCTGGCAGCATCGAGCGCACCCCCGTCCTCGTGGGCTATGGACCGAGGACGGCCGAGAGCCGCCGGCGCCGCCCTCGACGACCACCTACGCCAGCCGGTCCGGTCCACACAGCCGGTCCGGTCCACACAGCCGGTCCGGTCCACACAGCCGGTCCGGTCCACACAGCCGGTCCGGTCCACACAGCCGGTCCGGTCCACACAGCCGGTCCGGTCCACACAGCCGGTCCGGTCCACACAGCCGGTCCGGTCCACACAGCCGGTCCGGTCCACACAGCCGGTCCGGTGCTCGCCAAACCGCCGGTCCGCAAGCTCGCCCGTGACCTCGGTGTCGACCTCGCATCCCTCGCCGGCACCGGCCCGGACGGCACGATCAGCCGGGCCGACGTCGAGGCCGCGGTGCGTGCCGCCGCCCGTACCGCGCCCCTCGCGGCGCCGCCCACGCGCGATGCCCCGCCGATCGGCGTCATCCCCGCCGGGGCCACCTTCTCCGCCGAGACGCGTACCTGGCACGTGCCTGTCACCGGCATCCGGCGGTCGATGGCGCAGGYGATGGTCGCCAGCGTCTCGGCTGCCCCGCATGTCACCGAGTTCCTCACCGTCGACGCGACGGCGACGATGGCCGCCCGGGACCGGATCGCGGCGCTGCCGGAGTTCACCGGGATCAAGATCACCCCATTGCTGTTCGTCGCCAGAGCCCTGCTCATCGCCGTTCGCCGACATCCGATGATCAACTCATCCTGGGTCGAGGACGCGGGCGGTGGCCGGCCGGAGAACGGTGGCCGGCCGGAGAACGGTGGCCGGCCGGAGATACATGTGTACGACCGGGTGAACCTCGGCATCGCCGTGGCGGGCCCGCGTGGGCTCGTCGTGCCCACCATCCCGGATGCCGGCCGGCTCGACGTCGTCGGGCTGGCTCACGCCCTGGCCGGCCTCACCACCGCGGCGAGGGCGGACCGGCTCAGCCCCGCGGATCTGCGCGGCGGCACGATCACCATCACCAACGTCGGCGTCCTCGGCGTCGACATCGGCACCCCGATCCTGAACCCGGGCGAAGCGGCGATCCTCGCCCTCGGCTCGATCCGACCGATGCCCTGGGTGCACGAGGGCCAGCTCACCGTGCGTACGGTGGTACAGCTGGCACTCTCGTTCGACCATCGCATCGTCGACGGCGCGCTGGGCTCCGCGGTCCTCGCCGACGTGGGTGCCGTCATCACCGATCCCACGGTGGCACTCGCCTGGTCCTGATCGACTCATCGGATCCACCAGTTGGCCACAAACGGGCACACTGCAYGCAAGAGGGGCACACAACGGCCCAGATTCCGCTCCCTGGTACGGTTGCGCCTCTGACCGGCTTCCGGCACAAAGAGGTGGAACCATGACGCGAGTGGAGGCACTGCAGGCCGCGGACGAGTTCGTCGCCAAGGTTCTGACCTCCGCCAACTCCAGCGGCCGGTTCACCGRCACGCTCAACCTGGCTGAGCGGGTCGACCTCACCCTACGAGTGGCTCGGTTTCTGCTCGAGGGTCAGTCCTCCTCGGACRCCGACGACATCCTCAAGCGGGACATGCGCAACGAGCTCGATCAGGCGTTCCCGCCGCTACGCACCTCCTGAACCGACCATCCCGGCTCGCCCCCGCGGACGAGCGCCCGGCCGGGTTCCCTGGTCCGTCCCCACGGACCGTCCAGGGAACCGGACCGGGCGGTGGGCAKGCGGACCGGTGAACGAGCACGGTTCAGTGCGGCGACAGGGGGTGGTCCCCTTCGACGTGCACGTGGATGGCCGGCTGCCCGTCACCGTAGGTCGCCTCCGGATGGCGYGAGGGGTTCAGCCGACGATCCTCCTCGGGGGTCAGTCCCAGCTCGCGCCGGTGCGGGGCCTCGAACGGAGCGGACGGGTCGACGATGATGYCGTCATCGAGCGGTCTGGGCGCGGGCACGCCGTTCTCGACCGACTCTTCGACGATCTTCCTGCGCCACTGGTCGCGGTACAGGGTGAGGCCGAGCCCAATGGCGCTGACGCACATCAGGATGATGCCCACGGCCGTGATGTCGAGCCCGGACGGTTCGGAGCGGAYCGCGAAGGCGAGGATGGCGCCGAGGGCCAAGAGTAAAAGACTCAACGGGATTCCCATACCGGTCCATATACCCTTCCGCGGCAAGAACGCAACCCCGCCGCGGCAACATCAGAACGCCTCCTCCGGCAGTTCCATGAGCCCGAGGCCGGTGGACTCCAGCGCTACCCGGCGCGCCGTCAACTCCGGTAGCACATTGGCCGCGAACCAGCGCGCGGCGGCCACCTTGCCCTGGTAAAAGGCGGCGTCCCGAGCGGGCCGGGCCCCGGCGGACGCCGGAGAATCCTGGGTCCGCAGGGCTACCTCGGCGCCGCGCAGGAGCAGCCATCCGATGATCAGGTCACCGAGGCTCATCAGCAGCCTCGTCGTATTCAGGCCGACCTTGTAGATCGCGGCGGCCTCCTCGGCGGCGCCGGTGAGGAACCCGACCAGCGAATTCACCATGCTCTGGACGTCCTCAAGGGCCACCCMCAGCGCCTCCCGCTCCGCCCGCAGCGCGCCGTTGCCGGCCTCGCCCTTCACGAACGTCTGGATCTCGCCCAGCACGGAGGCCAGCGCCTGCCCCTGGTCCCGGACGATTTTCCGGAAAAACAGGTCCTGGCCCTGGATCGACGTGGTGCCCTCGTAGAGAGTGTCGATCTTGGCATCGCGGATGTACTGCTCGATCGGATAGTCCTGCAGGTACCCGGAACCACCGAGGATCTGCAGTGAAGAGGCGAGCAGCTCGTAGGACCGTTCGGAGCCGACCCCCTTGACGATCGGGAGCAGCAGGTCGTTGATGCGTTCGGCGAGCTCGTCGGCCTCCCCCCGCTCGCCGGCCAGCGCAACCCGGTCCTGGAACGTCGCGGTGTAGAGCACCAGTGAACGCATGCCCTCCGCATACACCTTCTGCATCATCAGCATCCGGCGGACATCCGGGTGATGAATGATCGTGACACGCGGTGCCGTCTTGTCCGACGCGCGGGCCAGGTCCGCACCCTGGACGCGGGTGCGGGCGAACTCGAGCGCGTTGAGATATCCGGTGGACAGCGTGGCGATGGCCTTGCTGMCCACCATCATCCGGGCGTACTCGATCACCTGGAACATCTGGGCGATGCCCTCGTGGACGTCACCGACCAGCCAACCGACCGCCGGCGCCCGCTCACCGAACCGCAGCTCGCAGGTGGCGGAGACCTTCAGGCCCATCTTCTTCTCGATGTTCGTCACGTAGACGCCGTTACGGGCGCCGGGCGTGCCGGTCCGCGGATCGGGCATGAACTTCGGCACCACGAACATCGACAGGCCCTTACTCCCCGGGCCGTGCCCCTCCGGCCGGGCGAGCACGAGGTGGATGATGTTCTCCGGGACATCCCAGTCCCCGTTGGTGATGAACCGCTTCACGCCCTCGATGTGCCAGGTGYCGTCGGGCTGCTCGATCGCCCTGGTACGACCGGCCCCGACGTCGGAACCCGCGTCCGGCTCGKTGAGCACCATCGTCGCGCCCCAGTGCCGTTCGATGGCGAACTCGGCGAGCTGGCGCTGCCATTCGTTGCCGAGCCGGTGCAGGATCGCCGCGAACGTCGGCCCGGCCATGTACATGAAGATGGCCGGGTTCGCTCCGAGCAGCAGCTCCGAGGCCGCCCACGCGACGGTCGGAGACGCACCCAGCCCACCCAGGTGCGGCGGAAGGTAGAGCCGCCACCACTCACCGTCCAGAACGGCCTGGTAGGACTTCTTGAACGACTCCGGCAGGGTCACCGACCCGGTCGCCGGATCCAGGGTCGGTGGATGACGGTCGGCGTCGGTGAAGGACTCGGCAACGGGTCCGGAGGCGAGGTGATCGAGCTCGGCCAGCACCTCGCGCGCGGTCTCGGCGTCCATCTCCCCGAAGGGACCGGTGCCGAGCGTGCGATCGACCCCGAACACCTCGAACAGGTTGAACTCGATGTCTCGCAGATTGCTCCGGTAGTGGCCCATCAACGGCTCCTTCCCGGGACCGCCGGACACCGTGATCGGCCGATGCCGGCTAGCTACTCGTGAGTACGTTGTTCCCATGCTACTCACGAGTAACCCGTTGACAAGAGTGGCGGCTGGGAAGAAGTCGTCGCGATCCAACTTTTCTCCGACAAACGGGGAAGGCCCGGGGCCGGGCACGTCTACTCTTGCCACTCATGCGCGACCCGGCCACCCAGGAGGTACGGCTCGCGGTCGTCATGACCGGTGGCGCGAGCCTCGCCGTCTGGATGGGCGGGGTCGCCACCGAGATCAACCTTGCGACCAGCCCGGACCGTGACCGGGCCGACGACGCGGACGCCGCCGTCGCTGCCCGTTACGCCCGGCTGGCGACCATCCTCGACGTCGAGGTCAGTGTGGACGTACTCGCCRGCACCTCGGCCGGTGGCATCAACGCCGCCATGCTGGGCTACGCGAACACCCACCACGCCGATCTCACCCCGCTGCGGGACCTGTGGCTGTCCCTCGGCTCGTTTGACGCGCTCATGCGCACCCCCCACGAGAAGACGTATCCCTCGCTGCTGCACGGGGACACCGCCGTGCTGCCCGCGCTGCACACCGCCTTGACAGCGGTGGGGGAGACGGCCCGAGCCGGCATGGACCGAGCCGGCATGGACCGCCCGACATCGGTCTTCATCACTACGACGATCCTGYGCGGCGAGGTCGCCGAGCACGCCGACTCACTCGGCGGCACMATGTACGACGTCGACCACCGGGGCCTGTTCGCCTTCGGCACRCAGGACCTGACCGACCCTGGCGCGGTCCCCCGTCTCGCCCTGGCCGCACGGGCCAGTTCCGCCTTTCCGGGCGCCTTCGAGCCGGCCTACGTGCCGGTGGGGCACGCCGTCGACGCCGCGCACCCGGACATGGCCCGCTACGTCAACGCCTCCCACGGATTCCACGCATCGGACGGCGGGATCCTGGTCAACCGCCCGATCGGACCGGCGCTGGCGGCCATCTTCGACCGGCCCGCCGAACGCCAAGTCCGTCGCGTGCTCGCCTACGTCGTGCCCTCGCCGCGGATGCCGGTACCGACGAATCCGGCGGCACCAACGAATCCGGCGGCACCAACCAGGACGTCCACACCGCCCGCCCTGCCTGTGCCACCCACGGTGATCCCCACCCTTCTCCAGGTGCTCGGCGCGGCGCTGAACCAGTCGATCGGTACAGATCTGGCGACGCTGCGCGACCACAACAGCGCCGTACGCGGTACGCGGGCGAACCGGCGACGGCTGCTGCGCCTCGCCCCGGCCGGTGGTCCCCGATTAGCGGACGAGAGCGTCTATGACGCCTACCGCCGCAGCCTGGCAGAGGAGATCGCCCCACCGGTGATCGAGGCGCTGCTGCGCGTCCTCGGTGGTCGGTTCGATCTGCCCCGTCCCCCGGACACCGAAGCGCTGCGCACCGACGCGGCCGGACCCGCCCGGATGACGAACGCCGCGGTCAACGCCGTGATCCAGATGCTTCCCGACCGGCTGCCGACCACGGCCGACCTCGCCGACCTGTGGCGGCTGGGCCGACCCGCGCTCGACGCCGCCAAGGGTCTACTGATCAACATGATCAACGAAGGGTACGTCCTCTCCCCCGAGCCGGCGGACCGGATCCGACTTGCCCGGCTCGCGGCGGCCGTGCACGGCGCATCGCACGCCACCATCCGGAACACCGACACCACCGCCACCACAGCCACCGCGGCCCTGCGGCCCGGCGTCTTCACGACGGTCAGCGAGACCCTCGGTGCGATGGCCGGGGCACCGCTGCTCGACGTCATCGCCGAGGCTGCCCGCCGCTGGTTGCGGACCGACCCGGAGGGCGACGCGGGGCAGGACGAGCTCACCCGGGCCTGGCGCTCCCTGGAGCGGATGATCGAGACCCTGCGGACCGAGCTCACCGATCTCGTGGACCGGCGGTCCCCCGCGGCCCGGCCTCCGGCGGGACCAGAGACCAGGCCCGAGGGTCTCAGCGTCGGCCAGCGCCGGGCGGTGGCGGCCCGGACCCTCGCGGACTTCGTCGGGTACCTCCCGTCGACTCCCGCGGACGCCCTGATCGCCGTGCTCGACGTGCACCTGGTCGAACGAAGCACCGGCGCCGCGGTCCTCGACCAACCGGTTGAGCTCGTCCAGATCAGCGCGGATCYACCGAACCGCCTCGATCCCGCCCGCGCACTGGCCGAGGAGAAGGTCACAGGCCTGCAGCTGGGAAACTTCGGCGCCTTYGCGAAGTCCTCGTGGCGGGCCAACGACTGGATGTGGGGACGGCTGGACGGTGCGGGCTGGCTGGTCCGGATCATGCTGGATCCACGCCGGCTCGTGATCCGCCGGGACACCGCCGTCCCCGCCGGTCACGCCCACGCCGCGGCGCTGGCCCGCCGGGGCTGGCTGGTGGATCTGGTCGACGATCTCACCGAGGTGGCCGGCATCCCGGCGCCGCGGGAGGTACTCGACGAGCTTGGCTTTCTGACCGATCCGGACGCCCCCGTGCCGCCGAACCTTCCGGTCACGGCGACCTGGGTCGCCGCCGGCATCCAACGGGACATCGCGGCCAAGGAGCTGGTGGGGGTCGCCGAGGCGGTGCGGCGCGACAACAAGGCCGGGGTCGATCCGCGGCCCACCGCCGACTTCCTCGCCGCCGTCGACCGGGCCCTGACCGTGGAACCGAGCCGGCCCGGGACGACGACCGGACCGGGGGCCTCGGCGGTACCGGAAGGGACAGGCTCCCCGAACCTGGACGAGCCGCGCGGCGCCGAGGTCATCTCGCTGGCCGCGGCCGTGGCCGCCAGGATCGCCGCGGGACAGACCGGTGCCCACCGGCCTGCCGGCGTCGACAGTTCGGCTCTGGCGCGCCGACCGCCCCGGCCACCCGGGCTCAGCGGCGTCCCCGTCACGCCCGGCGCGCTGCCCCCGCGAGCGGTGGACAAGGTACTCGAGGCCTGCCGCGTCTCGGACGAGCGCATCACCGACGCGGCGCAGGGCCCGGTTCTGGTGACCGCCCTGGCCCAGATCGTGGCCGTGGTCGTCGCCTGGGCCACATCGACCCGCCGGCTGCCACGGCCCCTGCGGCCGGTCGCGTTCCTCGCCCGGACCGTCACCCGTCTCGCCTTCGAGATGATCCGGGATGTCACGCACGGCCGGCGGCGGATGACGATCGCGGTGGGAACAGCGCTGGTCGGCCTCGGCACGGCCGGCGGGCTGACCGGTTCGGGCATCGTCGGCGGCCTGGGGATCGTCGTCGGCCTGATCGGCCTGCTGATGATCGGACTTACCGGCTGGCGGCACCTGCCCGGAGGACTGGCGGTCGTGGGAGCGGGGCTCATCGCGGTGTTCGCGGCGGCCGGTGTCGTTCCGGTGATCCATGACCGGCTCTTCCCCTGGCTACACGACGATGTCGTGCCCTACCTGGCCGATCATCCGTGGGCATGGGCGACCGTCTTCGGAGCCCTGGTGCTGCCGGCTCTCTGGTCCGTCGCCGAGGCCCTCACCACCCGCCGGGCCCRCCGCAACGGCTGATCATCCCGRCGACGTGGCGACGTGGCGACGTAGTTCAGGAGATGTCGGACCAGGTCAGGGTGCCCGTCGGGTCCCGAAGGCAGGACACCGGGCGGCCGGCGGAGTCCTGGACGATGCGCCCGACGTCCTCGGGGTCGCAGTTCCCGCCCTCATCCGGCCGAACCACGGGAGCCGGGGCGGGCGGCTCCGTGGACCATCGACCGATGCCGGCCGGGCCGGTCCCGCCGACGGGCGCGCAGAACAGCACAAGGCCGTTGACGGCGGTCGCGGGCGAGGTGTCCTCGGCGGGGGAACAGGCCTCTCCGACGAAGACGGAGGATGCTCGCGGAGTCGGCACCGGCAGTGACGCGACACCGTCCGGGGCGGCGGAGGTTCCGGAGGGGCCCGGCGCCCGTGAGACGTCAGGCGTCGCAGCCGCGGCGGAGGTCCCGAGCGCGCCCGGGCCGCCCGGGTCCTGAGACGACGCACTCGGCGTGACCACCGAGCCCGGCCGGGCGACCGAGCCGCCRGACCCACTCGACCCCGGCTCCGAGCATCCGACGACCAGCGCGAGCAGCAGCCCTCCRGCCACGGTCAGGCCGAGACGGCCACGGCCTCGAAGACCACCACGGCCTCGAAGACCGCCATACACGGCGTACCTCCCGTCGCACCTCGGGAGCCGGAGTCATACCCCGGTCCAGGCCGCCCGATCTCAAGACCTGTGTTCCAGCTTAGGTAACCTGCCGCTCACACCGTGGTCACTTGCCCGAACTGGGAGATCCGATCGTCCGCCGCCACGGGAACCAGCGTCCCGTCGACCTCCATCTCCGTCGCGACCTGGGCCAGCCGAACGGCGGGCCGCGCCGGCAGCGGCGCGGTGTCCGCCTGGGTCCCGAGCTCCACCCAGCCGACCAGCACCTCGTCCGACGTCAGCCCGAACGCCCCCCGGACCTCGGCGCTGTCCTGCATCGGCACCGACTTCCAGGCCGAGGCGACGCCGAGCGCGTGCGCGGCCAGGCAGATGTTCTGCGCCGCTGCCGCGGCCGAGGCGTCCTGCTCGGCGACCGGAACCTTCGAACCGACACGGGATGCGACGACGGCGATGAGCGCCGGGGAACGGGTGGCCTTGCCCGCGGTCTTGCGGATGACCGGCTCGGGCAACCCGCCGAGGGCCTCGGCGGCCCGCTTGATCGCCGCAGCCAGGGTGGCGCGGGCATCGCTCCGCACAACCACGAAGCGCCAGGGCCGCAGCATCTTGTGATCCGGCGCCGTGGTGGCGGCGCCAAGCATGATCATAATCTGCTCCACCGTCGGACCGGGTTCGACGAGCCGGGTCGCTGTGCGGCGCGTCATCAGGCAGGCGAGAGCGTCCATGAAAACTCCTCGGGGGATCGCGGTTCGGGGAGCCCCCGCGGGAAGTACCGATCTCCCGGCCGGCGACCGCGACCCAGCCAGCGGTGACAGCCGCCGGTGGATCTGGAACGGTGACAGGTTACCGTAGATATTGCCCCGCTCGGACCTCCGCCGGGAGGCTCTCGTCACCGCCGTCGTTGAAATAGACCATCTGGCCAAGCGATACGGGTCCCAGCGCGCCGTCCGGGACGTGAGTTTCACGGTGCGGGAAGGGAACATCACCGGTTTTCTGCGGCCGAACGGCTCCGGCAAGACAACGACGCTGCGCATCCTGCTGAGTCTGGTCACCCCTGGTTCCGGCAGTGTGCTGGTCTTCGGTGGCTGCGGGGCGGTCGAGGTGAACGCGGCCGGCTGGAGAGTAGTCGGCTGGGGAGTGTTGGCCCAGGTGGCGGCGCTCCTCGCGGTGCGGCGGGAGCTGCCGTCATGACCGCGCCAGGCTGGCCGCCGGYGGATGAGCCGTCCGGGTCGCGCCGTCCCGGCCGGGACCCGGCGGTGGYACCGGCGTGGGATGGGTCACCTCAGGCGCGTCGGGTACGCGCATCCCCCACCGCATCGGGTCGCGATCGGCCTACCATCCGGCACATGGTGCCGTRCCCGACATGCGCGGAGGACAACCACGAGCGGGCCCGCTTCTGCTCCGGATGTGGGAACCCCCTTCCCACCCCGGGGAGYGGCGCCCGGAAGACCGTGACGATCATGTTCGTGGACATCACCGGGTCCACCGACATCGGCGAGAGAATCGACTCCGAACCGCTGCAGCAGGTCATGTGGCGGTTCTTCACCACCGTCCGTGAAGTGATCTACACCCACGGCGGATCGGTCGAGAAGTTCATMGGCGACGCCGTCTTCGCCGTCTTCGGCATTCCCGTGCTGCACGAGGACGACGCGCTGCGCGCGGTTCGCGCCGCCCTCGACATCCGGGCGGCGATGGAGGCGCTCAATGCCGACCTGCAGCGCGAGTGGGGCCTGAAACTGCGGGTGCGGATCGGGATCAACACCGGCGAGGTGACCGTCGCAGGCGGTGGYGTCACCGGCGATCCGGTGAACGTCGCCTCCCGGCTGGAACACGCCGCTCCCCCCGACGAGATCCTCATCGGGGACACCACCTACCGCTTCATCCGGCACAGCGTCACGGTAAGCCCGCTCGGCCCCCTGGTCGTCCAGGGCAAGCGCGACCCRCTGCGGGTGCACCGGTTGATCGGGCTGGTAGACCCGACCGCGGGTCCCGGCAGCCGGGCCCCGACCCACGGCTTCACCGCCCCGGTCATCGGGCGTAACCGGGAACGCCGCCGGCTGCAGGACGCCTTCGAGGCCGTGGTCGAGGAACGCACCTGCCACCTGTTCACCGTRCTGGGCCCGGCGGGCATCGGCAAGTCCCGGATGGTCGGCGAGTTCTGCGCGGCCATGGCGAACCGGGCGACCGTGCTCACCGGGCGTTGCCTGTCCTACGGCGAGGGCATCGCCTACTGGCCGCTGATGGAGATGGTGCGCCAGGCCACTGGTCTGTCCGCTGACGAGAGCGCCCCGGACGGGCGGCGTCGGCTGCGGGAACTGCTCGACGGTGTCACCCAGGCGGCGGAGATCGTCGAGGCGCTCGCGCCCCTGGTGGGGCTGGGCGGCGCGGAACTCGGTCCGCAGGAAAGCTTCTGGGCCGTCCGGTCCTTCTTCCAGGCGCTGGCGGCCCGACRCCCGCTGATCCTGTGGTTCGACGACGTGCACTGGGCCGAGCCGACCCTGCTCGACCTGCTGGAGAACATCGCCGACTGGTCCCGCGACGCCCCCATCATGCTGCTGTGCCTGGCCCGCCCGGAACTGCTGGAGGAGCGGCGGGACTGGGGAGGCGGCAAGCTCAACGCCACCTCGATGCTGCTGGCGCCGCTGACCGAGGCGCGCTGCCAGCGCCTGATCCGCACCCTGATGGGCTCCGACGACCTCGACCCGGCCCTCGTCTCTCGGATCACTACCTCCGCGGCCGGCAACCCACTGTTCGTCGAGCAGATGGTGGCGGCCCTCGTCGACGACGGCCTGCTGCGCCGGGAGGGCAGCCGGTGGATCGCCACCGGCAGCCTGCGCAACGTGACGGTGCCGCCGACCATCTCGTCCCTGCTCGCGGCCCGGCTCGACCGGCTCGACCCGCCCGAACGGCGGGTCCTTGAACGCGCCGCCATCGTGGGGGAACGCTTCTACCTCGACGCTGTCATCGACCTGTCGGACCCGAGCGAACAGCCGATGGTCGCCGCCCACTGTCTGAGCCTGGTCCGCAAGGAACTGGTGCATCCGGACCGGTCCGACCTGCCCGGCGTCGAGGCGTTTCGGTTCCTGCACGTGCTGCTGCGCGACTGCGCCTACCAGTCCACCGCCAAACGGCAGCGCGCCGATCTGCACCAGCGGTTCGCCCAGTGGCTGCAGACCCGGCTGGAGGGTGGCCCCGGTGAGCACGACGAACTGGTCGGCTACCATCTGGAGCAGGCGTTTCGTTACCGGGTGGAGATCGGGCAGCGCGACACCGAGACGATCGAGCTGGGCCGATCCGCGGCGACCTGTCTGATCGAGGCGGCGGACCGGGTGCGCCAGGGCGACGAGACCGGCGCGGCCCAGCTGCTCAAGCGGGCCATCACCCTGCTGCCCGAGACGGACCCACTGCGGCTACGGGCCGAGATCGACCTCGGCTGGGCGCTGTACTCGTTCGGCCGGCTCTCCGACGCCGAGCGCATCCTGCGCCAGGTGACCGAGCGGGCCCGGCGCGCCGGGGAGGAGGGCCTGCGGGCCCACGCCCGGCTCGCGTACCTGCGGGTGCTGTTCTCCACCGATCCGGAGGGCCTGGTCGCCAGGACGCTGACCGAAGCCGCGGTGTGCCTGACCAACTTCGTGCAGGCCGGCGACGAGGTCGGCGCGGCGCTCGCCTGCCGTAGCCAGGCCAATGCCTACCTGGCGGCCGGGCAGTTCGCCGCGGCCGAGCGGGCGATGGAGAACGCCGTCCGGCACGCGGAGGAGTCCGGCGTGCCCCGGGCCGCGCAGTCGCTGCGCCGCGAGCTCACCATGCTCATGAGTTGGGGGCCCCGGCCGGTCGCCGTCGGGATCACCCGGGCGAACGAGGCCCTCGACGCCGCCGGCGACGACCGGGCTCTGCGTCGGGCCGTGCTCGCCCAGCTCGCGGTCCTCACCGCCATGTCGGGGGATCTGGAGGGCGCGCGGATCCATCTCAAGGCGACCGAGGAGATCGTTCACGACCTGCGCGCCCCGCGGACCGACCCCTTTCATGGCGGGTTCGTCGTGGCCCGGGTGGCGCTGCTCGCCGACGAGCTGGCAGTCGCCGAGCGGGAGCTGCGGCGAAGCTGCCGGCAGCTGTCCCGGATGGGGGAACGCGCGTTCCTGGCCAACCGGGCCGCGGCACTCGCCGACGTTCTCGTCCGGCTCGGCAAGGTTGACGACGCGGGCAAGTATGTCACCCGGTGTCGGGACGCCGCCGCCGCCGACCAGCTACCGGCCCAGGCCGGATGGTGCGGGGTCCACGCGAAGCTCCTGGCGCTGCGCGGCCGCGATGCCGAGGCCCTCCGGTTCGCCGACACCGCCGTCGATCTCGCCAGCCGCACCGACGACGTCGACGGCCAGGGACATGCGCTGCTGTCCCGCGCCGAGGTTCTCTACCGGGCCGGCCGCAAGGACGACGCCGCCGAGAGCCTGGAGGCTGGCATCACCCGGTATCTGCACCGGGGCAACGTCGCCGCGGCAAACCTCGGCCGCCGGCTGTTCGACGCGCTCGACGGTCCCCCGCCGGGAACCGGAGGCCCCCCACCAGGGACGGGAGACCCCTCAGCAGGGACGGGAGACCCCTCGCCAGGAACTGGCTAGCGGGGGTCCGCGCCCGCGCGCTCAGCGCAGCAGTCCGCGCAGCCGCGCCTGTTCCTGCAACCAGTACATCTCCTGCGCCCACAACCGCAGCCGCTCGACGGCGGCGAGCTCGCCGGCCAGAGCCTGCGCCACGGACGGCCGGCTCAGTACCTCAACGCCGACGGGCGCCCACGGCCAGGCGGCCTCCTCCTCGCAGGCTCGCTGGTAGGCGGCCCGCCGCAGGGCTATCTCGGCGAGGGCGAAATCGATCTGCTCGGAGAGCAGGTCGAGACGCGCAAGCAGGTCCGCGTCACGAACCCACGGACGGCCGCTATAAGCGGGCAATGGAGCGGGCCGCGCAGACATGTTGGGGGAAGGGTACGAGCCCGCGGACACCGGGAACAACACGCATCCCGAAACAGACCTCTGAGCTGCGGTTCATTCTTCCACCCGGCCGGAATCGGCGGCCCCCTCGGGGAGAACCCGGTGGACACCCGAGTCGGGTGAGACGACTGTCGGGACGTGAGCAACGGAGGTCCGAGGGTAACGCCTACGGTACGGCGTCCATGGTGCCGATCAGATCCGTAAGCCAGCCTGGGGGTCTTTCGGTGAGTCTCACACCACCCGTCCTGCTGATGGTGCTCGGTTTTCCACTCTTCGTAATGGCGGGGATGCTCATGATGGGCGGAATCGAGAAACGTCTGATCGGCTCCCGCGGGTTGCTCTCCCTGGTCACCGAGGACGGCACCGCCTCGGTGGGTGACTCCGGACCATCCGGTGCACGACCGTCACCCAGCGCACCCGCGGCCCTCAGCGCACCCGCAGCCCTCAGCGCACCCGCAGCCCTCAGCGCACCCGCCACCCCCAGCGCACCCGCGTCATCGGGCGATCGGACGTCACCGCTCATCGGCTGAGCCGTCTCCCAGCCAGCGGGATGCGGACAGTCGAGGGGGCGGTCAGCGGCGGCGGGATCCCCCACCGACCCGCAGCCGACCGTCGAGACCGGCCTCCCGCAACAACGCGGCGAACGCCGGCGTGGGTGCCTGGATCTCCAGACATGAGTGCACCCGGCGGAGCAGCAGATCGGCGCGGAGCAGAGCTGCGAGCCCCGGGACGTCGATCGAGCGCAGGCCCGCGACATCCACCGTGACCGTCCCCCCGCCCCGGCCGAGATGCTCGCCGATCTGCTCACGGAACCGGAGCCGCCCGGCCGTGTCGAGTTCCCCGGCGAGTTCGATGAGCACGTCCTCGCCTGTCCGCCGCACGGACATCCGCAAGGCTCCAGCATCCACCCGCATGACTTCCACCCCCCGATGTCGTCACCGCGCGGGGCCACCCCCGATCGATTACGCAGAGTAACATGCCTCGGTTGGCTGGATCCCCGGCGGGCGTCAGCCGGCCCGCAGACGCTTGATCAGAGCATTCGTCGARCTGTCATGCCCCAGCTCCGGTTCCTGCTCGGACCCGAGTTCCGGAATGATCCGACCGGCCAGCACCTTGCCGAGCTCCACGCCCCACTGGTCGAAACTGTTGATCCCCCAGATGACCCCCTGGGTGAACACCTTGTGCTCGTACAGTGCGATCAGCTGACCGAGGGCGAACGGAGTCAGCTTCTGGGCCAGCAGGGTGTTCGAGGGTCGATTACCCGGGAAGGTCCGATGCGCAACGAGGTCCGGCGTGACACCCTCGGCGGCCACCTCCGCGGCTGTCCGGCCGAACGCGAGGGCCTCTGTCTGCGCCAGGAAGTTGGCCAGCAGCAGGGCGTGCTGGTCCACCCCGGCGCCATCCGCCGTGCCCACCCCGGGATGGTTCGGCCGGACGAAGCCGATGAAATCGGCCGGAACGATCGTTGTCCCCTGGTGCAGGAGCTGGTAGTACGCATGCTGTCCGTTCGTGCCGGGAGTCCCCCAGACGATCGGTCCGGTCGGCGTCGACACGGGCCGCCCGGTGAGATCGACCGACTTCCCATTGCTCTCCATGTCCAGCTGCTGGAGATAAGCCRGGAATCGGCCCAGGTAGTGGCTGTAGGGCAGCACCGCGTGCGTCGCTGTACCGAAGAAGTCGCGGTACCACAGGCCGATCAGACCSAGCAGAACCGGAAGGTTCCGCTCGAACGGAGCCGTCCGGAAGTGCGTGTCCATAGCGGCGAAACCGGCGAGGAACTCCCGGAAGTTCGGCGGCCCGATCGCGATCATCAGCGAGAGGCCGATCGCRCAGTCCACCGAGTACCGGCCGCCCACCCAGTCCCAGAACTCGAACATGTTCACGKTGTCGATACCGAACTCGGCGACCTTCTCGGCATTCGTGGAGACCGCGACGAAGTGCCGGGAAACGGCGTCCTCGCCGAGCAGGCCGGTGAGCCAGGACCGTGCGGCCCGCGCGTTGGAGATCGTTTCCAGGGTGGTGAACGTCTTGGACGAGACGATGAACAGGGTGCTGGCCGGATCGAGATCGGCGGTAGCCTCCCAGATGTCGGTGGGGTCGACGTTGGAGACGAACCGGACTTCGATCGACCGGTCGGCATAGTCGCGCAGGGCGTCGTAGGCCATGGCGGGTCCCAGGTYGGAGCCGCCGATGCCGATGTTGACCACCGTCCGGATCCGCTCACCGGTGGCCCCCAGCCAGTCCCCCGACYGCACCCGGTCGGCGAATTGGGACATCGCGTCGAGCACCCGATGCACGTCGGGGACGACGTCGACGCCATCCACCTCGATCCGGGTTCCGGCCGGGGCGCGCAACGCCACGTGCAACACCGGTCGGTTCTCGGTGACGTTGATTCTCTCGCCCCGGAACATCGCCTCGATCCGGTCCGCCAGCCCGGCGCGCCGGGCCAGCGCGGTCAGCAACTCGACGGTGCGCGCGGTCAGCCGGTTCTTGGAGTAGTCAAGATAGAGTCCGTCCGCTTCGGCGGCGAACGTCTCGCCACGCCGGGGATCGGCGGCGAACAGATCCCGCAGGGACACCTCGGAGATCTCGCGCAGATGCGTGGTGAGCGCCGCCCATTCCTCGGTCGCGGTGATGTCCAGCGGAGCCACCGGGGCAGCGGGCTCGGTTGTCGACATGACGTGGGATGCCCTTCCTCGCAGGTTCAACGTGTGCCGCAGTGCCCATCATCCGCACTGCGGCGGCGGCGGCGCTCGTCAGCCCCGTCGGCATGCCCGTGTCGCCGATCCGGCACGCCGGATCGGCCTGCCGGGGGTAGGGAATGGGGGGTCAGGGCCGTAGGATCACCAGGAATCCGACGAAGGGCGTCATTGCAGGCCAGGATGGTTCTCGGCGCACGGGTGGCGGTACAGCGGATGCCCGGCGTGGTAGCGGACGGATCTGGACCTTGTTGATAGATAAATCTCGGGTGGAGGCGGYGCTTCCCGGTTACTCCGTCGAGGGCGACTTGGGCCGGGGTGGCTACGGGCTCGTGCTGGCCGGCCAGCACCGGCTCATCGGCCGCAAGGTCGCGATCAAGATCCTGCTGGACACCTCCGACGACCCCGATCTGCGTACCCGCTTCCTGTCCGAGGCTCGGGTGCTGGCCGAACTGGATCATCCGCACATCGTGCGTATCCACGACTACGTGGAGCATGAGGGCACCTGCTTGCTCGTCATGGAGCTGCTCTCCGGCGGCACGCTCAAACAGCGGATGAGCTCGGGACCGGTCTCCGCCGAGACCACCTGCTCGATCGGGCTCGCGGCCGCGGYCGCCCTCGCCACGGCGCACGGCCACGGAGTGCTGCACCGGGACATCAAGCCGGACAACATCATGTTCGCCGGCGACGGGCTGCTGAAGGTGACCGACTTCGGCATCGCCAAGATTTTCGACGGAGCGGAGACCACCGCCAGCGCGATCCTGGGAACGCCGCGTTACATGGCTCCCGAGCAGATCATGGGGACGCGTCTCTTCCCGTCCACCGATCTTTACGCCCTCGCGGGTGTGCTCTACGAGATGATCGCCAACCGGCCGCTGTTCGGCCGTCAGATGGCGGTGCAACCGCTGACCCACCACCATCTGACGATCATGCCGGAACCGCTCACCATGGTTCCGCCACCCGTCTCCGCGGTGATCCTGCGGGCGCTGGCGAAGGATCCGAGCATCCGCTTCGCCGACGCCGCCGACTTCGCCCTGGAACTCGCCCGAGCGAGCAGCCGCGCGTTCGGCCCGACCTGGCTGTCCCGGTCCGACGTCAAGGTGCGGATMGACGACGAGATCCGGGAGGCGGCGCTCGCCACCTCGACCACCCCGCGCCCGCCGGCCGCCGGTCGACCGGGCTTCCCCGGTAGCCCCGGAGCACCCGGTAGTCCGGGCTTCCCCKGTAGCCCCGGAGCACCCGGTAGTCCGGCCGGCCATCCGATGGGGGGATATCCACCACCGGGTGGGCCGGGCTGGGGTGGATTCCCGCCGGGCAACACTCCACCGCCGCGGTCGACCCCAGCGCCGCGGTCGCTCGGCCCCGGTTATGGCGGACCGGATGCCCCAGGCGGACCGGGTGCCCCCGGCGGTCCCGGCGGCCAGACGTACCGGCCCGGTCCGGGGGGACCGGTGCACGGGATGGCGGGGGTACCGCCGGCCGCCACCCGCCAGGCCGGGCACCAGTCGAGTCCGAACGCCCGTAACCGGACGCCGCTCATCATCGGAGCGGTCGCGTTCGTCGTCATCGTCGCCATCACCGTCGGCATCGTGGCAGCGGTGACGAACTCGGGCGGCGGCAGCCGCGGCGGTGACCGCGGCGGCGGCACGGCACGCCTCGCAACCGCCTACCGGGGAACGGCGCTGTCGGTGCAGGGCCTGAGCCCCTACAGCGTCGATGTCGATCCCGACGGCTCGCTACTCGTCTCCAGCCTCGCGACGGACCGCATCCAGAAGATCACCCCCGCCGGGGCGGTCAGCGACCTCGCGGGCACCGGAGCCGGCGGGATCAGCGGCGACGGCGGCCCGGCCACCGCGGCGCAGCTTGACGGGCCCGGATCGACCGCCCGTGACAAGGCCGGCAACATCTACATCGGGGACGCGAAGAACAATCGGATCCGCAAGATCAGCCCAGCCGGGATCATCACCACGATCGCCGGCACCGGTGACGCCGGTTACGGCGGCGACGGCGGCCCGGCCACCGCGGCGAAGATCAACAGTGCGGAAAAGGTGACCACCGGGCCGGACGGCAGCGTCTACCTCTCCGACTACGAAAACCACCGGATCCGCAAGATCAGCCCACAGGGGATCATTACCACGTACGTGGGCACCGGAGTCGCGGGTTACACCGGCGACGGCGGCCCGGCCACCGCAGCGAAGATCAACGGCCCGAACGATCTCCAGATGACCGACGACGGCACCCTCTACTTCGCCGACCTCGCCAGCGACACCATTCAGAAGGTGACCCCGGACGGGATCATCACCACCGTCGCCGGGACCGGTGAGGGGGGCTTCTCGGGTGACGGCGGCCCGGCCACCCGGGCCAGGCTGAACGTGCCGTCGCTCACCGTCGGCCCGGACGGCCGGACGCTCTACCTCGCTGACTACCGCAACCACCGGATCCGCCGGGTCGACCCGAACGGCGTGATCACCACGATCGCCGGCACCGGCGGCGAAGGCTCCGGCGGCGACGGCGGCCCGGCGACCGCGGCCCAGTTCAAGAACCCGAGCTCGGTCGCGGTCGACGGCAGCGGCGCGCTCTACATCGCGGACAACGGCAACGATCGGGTGCGCCGCATCGATCCGAACGGCACCATCACGACCGTCGCCCAACCGGGCTAGGGTGTCGCCGGTGACCTAGGGTGTCGCCGGTGACCTAGGCTGTCGCCGATGGCACGGATGGTCGGACGACTCGTGACGACCATCGTCCACTCCCCGGACTCGTAGCAGCCGTGAGGACTGACCGTGGATTACGAGCCTGACCGACGATCGGTGTTACGGACCGCCGCAGCCGGAGCCGGCGGGCTCGGGCTCGCCGCGCTCGGGCTCGGTGGCGGCCTGATGAGCGCCTGTCAGCAGGAGGACGCCCCCCACCCAATACCGACGGAGATCGACTGGCGCACGCTCGACGAACGACTGACCGGTCCGCTGCTGCGACCGACCGATCCGGACTACGCCGTCGCCAGCATGCTGTTCGACCCGGCTTTCGACGCGGTACGTCCGCAGGCGGTGGTCCGTGCCATGTCCGCGGGGGACGTCACGGCCTGCATCGACTTCGCCCGCTCCACCGGGATACATCTCGTCGCGCGGGCCGGTGGCCACAGCTACGGGGGTTACTCAACGACGACCGGGCTGGTCGTGGACGTGACTGCGATGGCGTCGGTCCGGCCGGGGCCCGACGGCACCGCGCTGATCGGGGCCGGAGCGCTGCTGATCGACGTCTACTCCGCACTCGCCGAGAACGGGCTGGCGCTGCCAGCCGGATCATGCCCGACCGTCGGCATCGCCGGGCTCGCCCTCGGCGGCGGCATCGGAGTGTTGAGCCGGCGCTACGGTCTGACCTGCGATCGGATGGTCTCCGCCGAGGTCGTGCTGGCCTCCGGGGAGACCGTGCGCACCGACGCCGACACCGAGCCGGACCTCTTCTGGTCGCTACGCGGTGCGGGCGGGGGCAACGTCGGCATCGTGACGTCGTTCACCTTCGCCACCCATCGGGCGACACCGTTGGCGCTGTTCACCTACCGCTGGCCCTGGGACGTGGCGGCGGACGTGCTCACCGCGTGGCAGGGCTGGATCGCCGACAGCGGCGGCGCGCCGGAGGACCTGTGGTCGACCTGCGTCGTGACCTCGATGCCGACGACCGGGGCCACCGGCAGCCCAGCCCTGCGGGTGAGCGGCGTGCTCGCGGGCGGCGCCGACGACACGCGGATCACGTGGCTGCGGGATCGACTCGCCGACCTCGTCGCCGCCGTCGGCCGGAGGCCCTCGAGCACCTTCGTCGCCCAGCGTGGCCATCTCGAGACGATGTTGCTTGAGGCGGGCTGCGCGGGCAAAAGCGTCGACGCGTGCCACCTGCGCGACCGGACGCCCGGAGGCACCCTGCCACGGGTGGCCCAACGGGCTGCCTCGGCATTCCTCACCGAACCGATGCCTGCCGGCGGGATCGAGACGATGCTCGCCGCGCTCGAGCGACGCCAGCGCACACCCGGGGCCGGTCCGGGTGGCGTGATCCTGGATTCCTGGGGCGGCGCGATCAACCGGGTCGGCCCGGGTGACACGGCGTTCGTGCACCGCAACACGCTCGCCAGCGCCCAGTTCGTCGCCGGCTACTCCGTCGACGCATCCCCTGCGGACAAGGAGGCTAACCAGAGCTGGTTGCGATCCACGGTGGCGGCGACGGCGCCGTTCATGTCGTCGTCGGCGTACCAGAACTACATCGACCCGGACCTCACCACCTGGRCCGATGCGTACTACGGGGCGAACCTTCCGCGGYTGCGCCAAGTCAAGCGCGCCTACGACCCGGACAACCTGTTTCGCTTCGCGCAGAGCATCGCGCCGTCCTGACGGTCCTGAGCGGCTCCGGCGGGAGCTTCCCCGGCCGGGCCCCGGCCATTGCCCCGGACAGCCACCCCGCGCCGGGAATCGAAGTCAACCGACCCGGGGTGGCATGCACTATTAGATCCGTTCACCCATCCGTTGCCTACTGCCCACCTATGGTCAGATCCCTGTCCATCCGCTGTCCCCCGGCCCCGCCACCGCGCAGTTCACTCATCGCTCCGGCGATTCATCTTGCGGTGACTACTCAAGGTGAGTACACACATGCTGTCGGTAACGCACCGACGTTGGTGTCCGTCTGGCCGTGTCGACTGGGTTTTCTGTGAGGTCCTCGATGAAAAAAATCTTCTGGCCGTATGGCGTCGGGCTGTTCGCCCTGTTCTTCGCGGTGACAGCACCGGGTAACGCCGCCGATGTGGTGCACAGCGCCGTCGGTGCGCTCGGTGGCGTGGCCGACGGGCTGTCCACCTTCGTGTCCCAGGCGGCTACCTGAGCGGAGCAACGGCACACCCGGAGTGTCCGGAGCAGGAAATCCGGATCAGGAACGCTGCCTGGCCAGCGGCCTGGTCACGGCCACGGTCCCACTCCAGTCCGAGATGTCGGATTCGACGACCCCCCACCGCGCTCCCTTGGCCGCGATGACCCGGCCGTCGCCGATGTACATCCCGACATGACCCGGCGCCTCGGCGGTGCCGTCGGTGCCCGGGGTGAACAGTAGGTCCCCCGGCTGCGGATCGACGCCCGCGACCTGCGGGCCGAACCGCAGCTGGTCGGTCGTCACGCGGGGGAGCTCGATGCCGATGCGGCGATACGCCTCCCGGACCAGCGACRAGCAGTCCCAGGCGTCGGGACCGGTCGCACCCCAGACGTAGGGCTTGCCGATCTGCGACCGCATGAAGGCGACCATCGGGGCGACCGAACCAGCGGGGATGTCGACGCCGAGCTCCAAGGCGTCACCGTACACCTGCGCCTGCGCGAGKATCGTGCGGACGTAGTTACGCGTCTCGGTGTACGGCGGAATGCYGGCGAAGGCGAGCACCGCGCCCGCTCCCGCGTTGTACGCGGCCAGCATCTTCTCCTGGGCCGCGCCGGACACGGAGGCGACCGAGGCCGCCACCGCGCAGTCGTACCGGGCCGCCGCGGGGATCGCGTCGGCCGGGTTCCACACGTCGCCCTGCCCGTGGGACGCCCACGTCCCGGGCATGAACTGGGCGATCCCCATCGCGCCCACGGGTGACCGGGCCCGCGGGTTGAAACCCGACTCCTGATGTAACTGGGCGGCCAGCAGGGCGGGAGTCACCTCGGCGCACCCGGCCGCGTTCGCCGCATCAATGATCGTCTGCAGGTACTCGGCCGGGATGCCGTCGGAGTTCCTGATGGTCCGGTTACCCCCGCCCTGATCCTGGATGAAGGGACCGGTGATGATCAGAATGAGGACGGCGACCAGCATGACGATGCCGCCGACGGCGAGGGCCATGCCCGCCCCCGTCCAGACCAGCCAGCGGGAACGCTTAYGGGTGAAGCCGCGGGCCATCACGCCTCACCGGCCCGGTGCGTCACCGGCGACGCTCGACAGATCCGCACCGGCGACCCGCCACGTCCCGTCGGTCTGGCGCAGGAGGGTGAGCGCGGGGGTGGACAGCGTCACCACCGGGGCGGCGCCGCCCGCCGCCGTCTCGCGGCGCACGTTCAGCTGAAGCACCACCCGACCGGTGGCCGTCGTGTCGATCCCGCCCAGGGGCGTGGTCGCCAGCACGGTCACCCGCGAGTGGGTGCCCGCGGCGCGCACCTCCTGCCACGCCTGACCGTCCCCACCGGCAGCGGTTCCGGACCCCCCGGCGCCCGCGCCCCCGGCGCCCAGGCTGGCCGCGAAGTCCTCGGTGAGGCAGTCGCGGGCCCGCTCGACACCGGCTGCCGGGCCGGGGTCCGTCCGGGCGTCGAAGGACTGCCAGCGTGTGAAGCAGTCGGCGGCTACCGCCGACGGGTCCTTCCGGTCCACCTCGCCGGTTGGTGGCGCGGACGCGGTGGCCAGCGGCGGACCCGGCGCCTGACTCGCCCCGGGCGGTGGCCCCGTGGTGGCGGACGGGGCGGGAGACGGACCGGCAGTACTACCCGACACGCCGCATCCGGCCACGGTGACCACGGTGAGCAGCAGCCCGACGGCCAGCCAGGGGCGGGGCTTCACCGCGGCCGGCCGGAGCGAGGCGGCACCGGGGTGAGAGCGCTCATTCCCGACCGTCCAGCCAGTCCCGCACCCGCCCCCGACGCACCCGCCACTGGTGACCGACCTTGCGAGCCGGGATGRCCCGTTCCGAAAGCAGCTTGAGGACGGTGCTCTCCGACAACCGCAACCAGGCGACCAGTTCGTCAACGGTGAGCACTTCGTCGTCGTCGGAGGGTCGGGACGGCACGCCACCGGCCGACGTCGGCGCGAGCGGAGGGGGCGCGAGCGGAGGCGCCGCGGCGGCGGGCGCCGGTGTGCCGCGGGATGCGACGGTCGGTGACATGCCGGTCGAGCGGGCCGAGGCCGTGCGGACCCGGCCGGATGCCGCCGGAGCAGACCGGGCCGGGGCCGAGCCGACCGGGGATTTCGCGGGCGTCACCCCCTGCGGTGCGCCGGAGCGCTGGGATGGCCGAGGCGTCGCCATCGAGAAGCCGTCCTGCGCCACCGACGCTCCTTTCCCATCTGCCGCACGCACGGTGCCGTGTCGTCCAGGCCGCCCCCAGCCCGCCACGTCGCGGATCACAGCCAACCGTCCGCCAAACCGTCCGCCGGTTCGTCCCCTCAATCCGGACGGCACATCTCCGGTTCCGGAAGGTACACCGACCCACCCATGATGGGTAGCTTCGACCAGAGCTTGTCATACTCGAATGACTCGTGTTACATCGATCCGACCGCAGCCGAGCGCAGATAACAGTAAGTAACCTTAACTGGCACTAGCTAACCTTAGAAGGCCGGGAGGTCGACGGCGCGTGAGCGATGTGCCACAGGCACCGTACGGTGAGGAAGGCGACGCGCGGCCCGTTTCGCTCATTGGTGCCCGCATCCCCTCGTCGGTCTCCCCTCCCGACGGTCCGCCCATCCGGAACGATCAGTACATACGAGACGATCAGTACGTACGGGACGAAGCAGCAGGCACCGAAGACGTAGAGTCACCTCCCCATTCACGATCCGGGCGCCGACGGCATCGACGGCGGGGCGGGACGGGCTCGCCGCAGCCACTCGACGAAGCGTGGCAGAGCGAGGCATTCCACCTCGATGATGCGACATCGGCGGCCCGTTCGGGTGCGGACCGTACAAACACGTCCGACGACACACCGCCATCGGTGCCGGGCGCCAGGACCGAGGCACCCGGCGCCGGGCCGGGCCGGGCGACCACGGGCGCGGACACCAGCTCCCGGCGCACCCGCGGCGCCGCTGCCCGGCGCGCCGGCCGCCCGTCGGCGATTCCGCCCCGTAACCAGGCTGATCCCTCCCGCCGTCCAACCCGGCCGGCAGATCCCCGCGGTTCGACCCCGATCCCCCCGGGCGCGGTGGAATCCTCGCGGAAGGCGGACACCGCCTCGGGTGGCAGCGCGCCGGGTGGCAGCGCGTCAGGYCGAGGCGTCAGCCCGGCCGCGAGTCCTGGTGCCGGTGGCGACCCAACTGCGGTACCACCACACCCGAACGGGCCATTGCCTGCCCCGAACGGGCCACGCGTCCGGCCGCCGCGCGCCTCCGCGCCCCGCCATCCGCAGCCTCCGCGGCCGACACCGGCCGCGCCGACGGATGCGGCGCCGATCAGCGGCCCGAMCGATCCGCCGACGGCAACCGTTCCATCCGCCGCGGCCAGCCGGCCAGCCGCGGCCGGCCCGATCGAGGTAACCGGCCCCGGGGATGCGCAGGCCCCTCCCACGGACGATCCGGTCCCCTCCGAATCGTCCGTCCCGGGCCACGTCTGCGCGGTGCCGGTCACACCGCCGGTCGCCCGCTACACGCCGGCCGCGCCAGCCGCGGACACGAAGCAGCCGACGGCTCCAGTGCTCCCCCCCGCGCAACCGCAGCCGGACCCGGCGTCTCGATCCACCCCCGAGGCCGCGGCGGCAGGCGGCCAGACCGTCTCGCGTCGCCGGCCGTCGTCGGACGGTCGGCTGTGGCCGTGGCAGGAGCCGTGGGCCGGCGTGCGCGATCTCGAGCCATGGGAAGAGATCCCGGTACGGCTCTCTCTGCGCGACCGGGCCCGTATCCCGTTGCCCGGTTCGTGGCGGATCGCGGTGACCTCGCTGTTCCCCTACTCCGGGACCACCACCCTTGCCGGGGTCGTCGGGCTGACCCTCGCCGGGGTGCGGGCGCAGCCGGTCCTCGCGGTCGATCTCTGGCCGGGGGAGTCTCCCGGGGGGGCGCCATCGTCGCCTGTGGGCGCCGGCACCGAGGACGAGGACGAACCACGCGGTGATCCGCTCGCGATCCGGGTCGGCGCGGCCGGAACGACGACGGTCGCCGACGTCGCCCGCCGGCAAGCCTCCGACAGTACGGTGACCGATCTACCTCTGATGATCAGCGGTCGTCCCGCAGGCAGCACCAGGGACCTCGACGTGCTTCCCGTGCGACGCGGTGTTGGCGGAGGATCCGACCGGCACGGCGGCGGCGGTTCCGGCGACGAGGCGGCCGCCGTCGTCCCCGCGGACGACACCGTCGCCCCGACCGGACTGCGGTCCGTGCTCGGCCTGCTCGCGCATTCCTATCCGCTGGTGCTGGTCGACGCGCCGGCCAAGGCACCGCTGACGCCTGCGGCGCTCCAGGCCGCGGACCTCATCATCCTCGTCACACTCGCGACCGCCGCCGATCTGGAGGCGACACTCACCGGACTGCGTACGTTGCGGGACGCGGCGGGTGGTGGCTCAGCCAGACACGGCGGGCCGATGATCGTGGCAGCCATGATTGCGCCGCGCCGGGGCCGTCCCTCGCCCCGGACCCGCGCGGCGGCGGCCCGGCTCGGGCGCCAGGTCGACACGCTGATCCGAATCCCGTACGACGCCCGGCTCGACCCCAGCAGGCATACTCCGGTGCGGATTCCTCGACTACGCCGACGTACTCGCCGCGCCTACCTCCAGCTGGCCGCGGCCGCCGTGGAAGCCCTGTTCACTCTCGCGAAAGCCGAGGTCACGGCTGCTGCGGGCGCTGTCGATCAGCCGGGGGCTGCGGCCGGCGGCGCTGTGGAAGCGGTCACCACCCGTGCAGATTCTGGCGCTTCCGGCGGCCCACGAGCGACTACCGAGGATCACCCTGCGGCGCAGGGCGTATCATTTGGCGACCTACGGTCACCAACGGCACCCACAAGGATCGCCGGACCGGATCGGCCGGGCGGCCCCCCGCCTGTGGGAAAGGAACCGAGATGATCCTGGACGCCGCCGCCGTCAAGGCGACCGTTGTCCTCGCTGAGGTACAGGTCAAACCGGATGACTCCAAGGCGCCTGGCATCAATGCTCTGAAAGACCTGGTCAACGGCCTGGCGGCCTATGCGGTGATCGCTGCGGTCGCCGCTGTGCTACTGGGCGGTATCGCATGGGCACTCGGCGAACGGATGGGCCTCGAACGCGCGTCGATGGTCGGCAAGAGCGGTGTGATCGCAGGCTTCGGTCTCGCATTCCTCGTCGGTRCCGCGGCAGCCTTCGTCAACTTCTTCCTTGCCACCGGTGCAACGGCCACCGCACCCGACCCTAACCCGGCTGGCCAGCGTCAACCCGCCGTAGAGCTCACCGTTGCCGTTGACCCCGGCGTGGTCCATGACCCATCGTCAACGCTCTTCTGACCTGTTCCCCGGATACCAGCGGGCGGACATTGCGATGATGACCGTGCCGTCTTGTGAGGGGAGTGGRCGTTGGTAAGCCTTGTGGAGTGGGCGGCCAGACGCCTGATCATCATCATCGTGACCACTGGCACGGTGAGTGTGATCGGCGGATTGGTCATCGGCCGTTACGTGGTCCCAGACAATGGTTCGAATGGCCCGGATACCGCGTCCGTCGCGCCGCAGACCTCTCCGAGCGCTACCCCGCCCGGAGTGACGCCGACGCTGGTCCCCTCGYCGAAACCGTCCAGCCAACCGGCCAACACCGCCGCCCCMACCTCAGTCCCCGGTGTCCCCACCCGGATCAACGAGTTCGGTATCCCGGTCGGCTACCCCCACACCGAAGCCGGCGCCGTCAGCGCCTGCGCCAACTACGACAGAGCTTATGGAAATCCCGCGAATCGCACACCTTCCCGCGTCAAAGATGTCTTCAAATCGATGGCACTTCCAGAAGAAGCCGACAGACTTGCTAACACCGTTATTTCAATCGACAAGGAAAACGCAAAATATTTTAAATTGAACTCTCTTCAATCTCCGGCGGTAAACTGGATTGGACGGGTCACGGGCTACACGGTTCGCTCATATCGCAACGATGAAGCTAACATAACACTCTGGGGACTAGTTGGWATCGGGCTTTACGGAAATCCCGATCCAAGGCTTGCCCCACATGAAGGCTGGGGAACGGATAACTGTCAGGTTGTATGGAGTTCAGGGGACTGGAAGCTTAAAGATGCAAGCGATGGACCTTGGACGCCAGCCATCACCGAACGAGCAGCCGAGAGTTTCCGTGATTTTCTATTGGTCGGAGCCGGACAGTGACCGTGACCGTGGATAATCAACTGCAAGCCCTCCCATTTCACCCACTCGGTGCTATCAAGGATGCGATAGCGGGGAGTGCGGATGCGTACTTCAACTCGACAGGCAAGGCCTTCTGCGGCATGGCGGCGGACCTGTCCAGCTCCGTATTCAGCTTCGCGGCGCAGAAGACGACCATCAACCTGAATGCCGACTACGTCGTCCAGAACTACAACATCGCGTTTGGGGTGGCGGTCCTGATCGTCACCGGCCTGTTCATCTGCGCCTGCATCATGGGCGCCGTGCGCGGTGATCCTCACATCTTCGCACGCGCGCTCGCCTCCACCGGCACCGCGATCCTCGGCTCGTTCGTCGCACTCACCCTGCTACAGATGGTGCTCACCGCCTCGGATGGGATCGCCGACGCCTTCGGTGACGGGAAGCCACTCGGCTCGGCCCTGGTAACCCAACTRCGGGCCCTACCGGAGCAGGGGAACTTCGCACTCGACATCGTGCTGTCGCTGCTGGTGGCGTTGTTCTCGTTTGCGCTCTTCGTGGTGCTGTACATCCGCAAGGTCGCGATCATCGTGATGGCGGTGTTCATCCCGGTGTATCTGGCCGGGCAGCCGACGATGTCCACGAGCGCCTGGATCAAGCGGGCGACCGAGATCCTCTTGGCGCTGATTTTCGCGAAGCCGGTTATTTACGCGATTTTCACACTCGGTGCCGGTGTGGCAAGCGACTCGAGCGGCTCCACAGTCGATCAGACACYGACGATCCTCGGCGGGGCCGTGGTGATGATTGCGGCGGTGTTCGCTCCCTTCGTCCTGCTGCATCTGATGGGATTCGCCGACATCCACCTGATGCGCGCCGTCGGTTCGGCAGGTCGGCGCAGTGCGGCGTCGTTCGGCCAAGGGGCGGGTGCGTTGCTGGGATCGACGTCGCGGGAGACTTTCCGCGGAATCGGCGCACGGCTGCAGACCCGCAACCGCGGCATGCTCGGCGACGCCGGTGGCGTCGGTGGCGTCGGCAGCGAGCCCGCGCTGCCCCGGCCAGYCGGGCTACGGACCGGTCGTGGCAGCGGCCTCGGCGCTCCGGCGGGCACGTCATCCCGGACGGGTGCCGCCACGGCCGCGGTGCGCGGCTCGACGGCCGGCCGGCCCCGGGCCGGCGGTGGCAGTACCCGGCAACCGGCAAGAGCCGCCACCCCCACCAGGGCGACGGTCACGGTCGGCAGCAATTCCAGGCCGGTCGGCGCCACGAGGACGATGCGCCCGGGTTCCGCCACGGGCGGGGCACGCGGGACCGGTCAGGCCACGAGGCGGGTACCCGTGCCCCCGCCGGCGTCCCGGCCTCCGAAGATGACGGCGGCGGTGCCGCCGTCCCGCACCGGCGGCACGTGAGTAGTTGAGTGGCGAGGTAGCGAGGTRGCGAGGTAGCGAGGTAGTCGATGATCGCGGAACGCAGTTACCGCTTCGGACCGCTGGAACGCGGCGGAGTCATGCTGGGCATGCGCTGGCCGCAGCTCGGCCTGATGATCGGCGTGATGCTGTGTGTGCTCGGGGCACTTCGCTCTCCGCTCCTGTTCATCCCACTCTGGGTACTGGTGGGAGTAACGCTCCTGTTTGTTGCGTTCGTCCGGGTGGAGGATCGTAATCTCGACCAGTGGGTGCCGATCCTCTTCGGCTTCACGATGCAGAAGGTGACGGGCGAAACGGTGTTCCGTGGCGCGTTCTTCCGRCTGGGCGCCGGGGAGGACCAGCTCAGCCGAACGGTCCTCCCGGGGCCRCTGTCGTCGCTGGTGATGTTGTCCGTACCGGTCGGCGGCGGCCGGTACGTGGCGGTGGTAAAGGATGMCAAGCAGCAGACCTACACCGCCGTCCTGCAGGTGCAGGGTAGCCAGTTCGCCCTGCTGGAGTCCGGTGACCAGCAGGCCAGGGTGGACGCCTGGGGGGAACTGCTGGCCGGACTGACCGCCGGGGGCGGCAAACTGTCGCGCATCCAGTGGTTGGAACGCACGTTGCCCGACTCCGGCGACCAGCTTCAGCGGCACTGGCGGGTCCGCGGGCATCACGACGACTCCTGGGCCGCCGACGCTTACCAACAGGTCATCGACGCGGCGGGTCCGGTGGCGCAGCGACACGAGACCTACCTCTCGTTCCAGCTTCGGACCAGGGACGCCCGGCGCGCGATCCAGCGGGCCGGGGGCGGTGACCAGGCGGCCTGCGCCGTCCTGCTCGGCGAACTGCGCACGATGGAGGCGGCTCTCGCCCGTGCGTCCATCAACACGGTCGGATGGCTGCCGCCACGGGCGCTCGCCGCGGTCATCCRCACCACCTACGATCCGTACTCGATCGAGATGATTGACGCGCGGGGTGGTGCGAGTACGGACCTCGCCGGGGGCCTGAAGGGGTTGGCGTCCGGCATCGACCCGGCGGTCGCCGGCCCGGTCCGGGCCGTCACCGCCTGGGACCACTACCGCACCGACTCTGGCTTCCACACGACGTACTGGATCAATGGCTGGCCGCGTGTGCCCTCCCCCGCCGCGTTCCTCGCTCCGCTGCTGATGGAGACGACCTGTCGGCGGACGGTTTCACTGATGGTCGAGCCGCTGCCCGGCCGGAAGGCGGAGAAGGCGGTGAACCGACGGCGGATGGCGCACCTCGGTGAACAGCAGATGCGGGACAAGGTCGGGAAGGTCACCACCCAGCGCGACGTGGCCGAGGCCGACGAGGTCGAACGCCGCGAGCAGGAGCTGATCGCCGGATTCGGCGCCTTCCGCTTCCACGGCTTCGTCACGGTCTCCGCCGACGACCTCGACGGGCTCGCCGACGCCTGCGGTGAGGCCGAAACGCTGGCCTCACGCAGCCGGTTGGAGATGGTGCGTCTCGTCGGCGAGCAGGATCAGGGCTTCAGCGTCGGAGCGCTACCGTTGGCGGTGGGGGTTTCGTGAGCTCAGCACACGACGACGCCTCGGCGCGCGGGTACCCGGTCCCGACCGGCTACCCGACCGGCGGCTATCCGGGTAACAACTATCCGGGTAACAGCAACACGAGCCATGGCCAGCCAGGCAATGGCCAGCTGAGTAACGGCTATGCGGGCAACGGCTATGCGGGCAACGGYCATGCGGTGGGCGGTTACGTGCCGGYCGGCTATCCAGCCGGTGAAGCCGTGGCCGGTCACCCCGAGCGCGCCGACAGCAGCCCCGGCGGCCCCGACGACGAGGGCCCCGACGGCGACTTCGGCGACGGCGACTTCGACGACAGCGACTTCGACGACAGCGACTTCGACGACAGCGACTTCGACGACCCGCCCAGCTACGACGAGACCGGTTACGACCCCGACGGCTACGAGGCGGCGGACTACGAGGCCACCTCCCACGACCCGGGACGCGATGCCGAGGGCTATGTGGACCTCGGCGGCGGTCCGCGGCGGCGGCGCGAGGGACGCCTATCCGCGGAGCCCCCCCGGCGCAGCCGGCGCGCGGAACGGGCCGCGGCGGCCACCGAGAAGGCTGCGATGCGCCGGGCCCAGATAGCCCTGCGCCGGGKCGCACAGCCGCCACGGCTGTTCGGGCCGTTCGGCGGGCGAACGTTCCACAAGCTGCGGCTTCCCGCGCACATGGAGACGACGGCGCAGATCGCCGGCATCTACCCGTTCGTCGTCGACTCCGGCCTGGCCGCGCCCGGCATGTACATCGGTCGGCACGTCTGGTCCGGGAACTCGTTCGACTTCGACGTCTTCGAGCTGTACCGCYAGCAGGTCATCGAGAATCCGAACTTCGCCGTGTTCGGCGCGGTCGGCTCCCGCAAGTCGGCGCTGCTGAAGACGCTGATCTCGCGAGGGGCGGCGTTCGGCTACCAGGCCGCCGTACCCTGTGACCCGAAGGGCGAGTACACGCGGCTGGCTCGGCGCCTCGGCTGTGAGCCCACCTACATCGGGCCCGGCATGGCCACCCGGCTGAACCCGCTCGACGCCCCACCCCGTCCGATGGGCATCGCCGACGAGGACTGGGCCCGTGAGGTGAAGCGGGCTCGTTCGGCGCTGCTGTCGTCCCTGATCGAGACGGCGAAGGGGGTGCCGCTCACCCCGGCCGAGCACACCGCGGTCGACCTGGCTCTCGACGTCGTGACCCGGCAGATCACCGGGGCGTCCCCGGACCGGTGGGCAACCCCGATCCTGCCRCACGTGCTGGAGGCGATGACGGATCCAACCGAGGAGGACTGTGTCAACCTCCCGATGACCGCGACCGAGCTGCGCGACGCCTCCCGGGATGCCACGCTGACCCTGCGCCGGCTCACACACGGCGCGCTGGGCGGTCTGTTCGACGGGCCGACCACCTCTCCCCTGGACTTCGACCGTCCGATCGCCGTGCTGAACCTGGAGCGGGTCCAGGGCAGCGATGAGATGATCGCCCTGATCATGACCTGCGCGCAGGCGTGGATGGAAGCGGCACTCATGCGCCAGGACGGCGTGCAGCGCTACGTCGTCTACGACGAGTGCTGGCGGCTGAYGCGGTTCGCCGGCCTCGTCCGCCGGCTGTCCGCCCAGCAGAAGCTCGCCCGACAGTGGGGATGCGCGAACGCGATCGTCGCCCACCGCATCTCCGACCTGCTGTCCGCCTCGCCGGACTCGGTGGAGATCGCCAAAGGCCTGCTCGCCGAAACCGCGATCCGGATCCTCTACAAGCAGGCGTCCGATCAGATCGCCGACACGCAGGCCGCGCTCGGGCTCACCGACGTCGCCGCCGACCTGCTCCCCAGGCTCGACCCGGGCTACGCCCTGTGGCTGATCGGCGCCCGCGCCTTCTACGTCGAGCACGTCGTCGGCGACCTGGAGATCCCCGTGGTGCTCAACGGCTCGAAGATGCACGGCGAGGTCGACGACACTAACCTGACCCCCGACGATCTGGATCCGGCCGAGCTGGACCCGCCGGATCTCGGTCCCGGCCGGCTGCGCCGGATGGCCGACGAACTCCTCGGCGACCGGGAGCTCGCCGGCCGGGAGCTCGCCGGCGGCCCGGCCGTCCCACGGGCCGCCGACCTCACGGGCGGGTTCGGTTACCCGCCTGTGGAGCCCAGTCCCAGCTCCACCGGCTGACGATCCCCGGGGATCTCGCCGCGCCGGCAGGGCGGCCCCGTCAGCGTTGGAAGGTCACCCGCAGCACGGCCCGGGCGAGAGTGTGGAAGGTGAGGTTGAAGCCGACGACGGCCGGTGAGACCTCGTCGTTGATCTCTAGTTTCGGCACGTCGACCGCGTGGACGGTGAAGATGTACCGGTGCGGTACGTCGCCCTGCGGCGGCGCGGYCCCGCCATACGCCTTGGAGCCCCAGTCGCTGCGCACGYGATACGCGCCGGCGGGCAGGCCGGTGAAGTCGCCGCTGCCCGCGCCGCGGGGAAGTTCGGTCGCCGCCGCGGGGATGTCCACCAGGACCCAGTGCCAGAATCCGCTGCCGGTGGGCGCGTCCGGGTCGTAGCAGGTGACGACGAAGCTCCTGGTCTCGGCGGGCTGACCGGACCAGGCCAGCTGTGGGGAGATGTCGGCGCCCCCGGCGCTGGTGTGCACCTGATCGGACGGAACGACTCCACCGTCGACGAGGTCCGTACTGGTCACGGTGAACAGCGGTTTGGCGGGCAGCACGTCGAACGGGTCGGGGGGTGTACCGCGGTCGAGCAGGGACATCTRCCATTCCTTCCGTTACGCCATTCGATGACATTCCCGAGACGGAACCGTCGCTTGCCGGCTCTACGCTTCTCCGCGATGAAACCTCATCCCGAAGGTGCGCCGGGCCGTCGGCATGCGGTTCCAGACAACCTGGTGAGGTCCCGGTGAGACTGGTCACCGCCATCCYGCGTCCACATCGCATCGATGACGTACGCACCGCCCTTGAGACCTTCGGTATTCAGGGTATGACGGTCAGCYAGGTGACCGGATTCGGCATCGAACTGTGGCGTACCCAGACGTATCGCGGGCAGACCTTCCACGATGAGTCGGTGAGCGCCGTGCGGGTCGAGTGCGTCGTCGCGGACTGCGACGTCGAGGACGTCATCGAGGTGATCCKGAGATCGGGCGGATCGGCGGCCAGCGGAGCCGGCAAGATCTGGGTCCTTCCCGTCGACGCCATCGCCCGCGTCCGCACGGGGGAACGCGGGCCGGACGCCTTGTGAGTCCGGACGCCTTGTGAGTCCGGACGCGACCGGCTGCGGTCACCCGGCTGCGGTGACGGTGACCAGCAGACTGCACCGACCGTGACCAGCTCGATTGCCGCGATCGCTCGATGGTCCCCAAGGCCACGGCACCACCCATCAATAGTGAGACGATCGTCATACAAACGATGCTTTCGGTGTGCGACCAGCGGCTGTTCCCACCTTTGGGTGACGAGGAGAGGCGACAATGACCCGTTGACCCGATACGGTTGACGGGTCCCGGCGGGCGTCTCGCCGACTCCCCCCGTATCGGTGCGGAGCCCGCCGGGACCTGTCCTCGCGACTTGGCCCGCATCGCAGGTAACCGTTCGCGCGGCCGCGATGACCATCGGGGTATCCCGATCGGCCTCGGTCTTCTCGATCAGCCTCGGTCTTCTCGATCAGCCTCGGTCAGTCCCGGCGTCTGACGTTGATGGGCGACCGAGTGACGCCCGCCGCCGCGGCGTGGCCGTACCGCGAAGGTCTCAGCCTCGTCGGCGACCGGGGCACTCCCGCCGAATCCAGCGGAGCCCTCCCGCACGGCACCGTTCCCGGCCCGCTTCCTACGGCGGGCCCGGAGAAATTCGAAAGCAATGGGAAGCACCGAGACGACGACAATCAGAATCAACATCGGCTCAATGTTGTTCCGTACAAAGTCTATCTTGCCGAGGTAGAAACCCAGAACCGTGATGCCGCAACCCCAGACCACCCCGCCCACGATGTTGTAGGTGATGAAGAGGCGGTAGTTCATCCGGCTCACGCCGGCGATAACCGGAGTGAAGGTGCGGACCACGGGAACAAACCGCGCCAGGATGATGGACCGCGGCCCGTACTTCTCGAAGAACTCGTGTGCCTGCTCGACGTACTCCTGTTTGAACAGCCGCGAGTCGGGGCGTCGGAACAACGCCGGACCGACTCTTCGACCAATTAGGTAGCCGACCTGGTCVCCAGTCACCGCGGCGAGCCCGATCAGGACAGCCGCCACCGGCAGCGGGGTGGAAAGCTCGTCGCGGGCGATCAGCATACCCACGGTGAACAGCACGGAGTCACCCGGGAGGAAGAACCCGACCAGTAGGCCGGACTCCGCGAAGACGATCAGCAGAACGACAGCCAGRCCCGCTTTGGCCAAGCTGTCCGCGCTGAGGACGCCAGGGCCGAGAGCGAGGGTGTTCGACGCGAATGCATTCACTATCGCGGGCCTCCGACAGGCTTTGACGACGGGTTGGACACGTCCGTGAGACCGCGGCAACCGTCGAGGGACCGCCACCGCACCCGCCCGAGGACACCGTAAGGGTATCGAGCGCTCTCCCGTCTCCCACCGGGCACCCGCAAGAGTGGCTCCCCGGCGTCCCGGGCGCGTCCCGGCAGGTTGCGGCATGCCCGGGTGCGCCCGGTACGTCCCTCATAGGTTCCCCACCATAGGTGCCCGATCATGAGTTTCCGATCATGAGTTCCCAAATTGTCCAGTGCAGCGATCCGCCGCCAGTCAAGATCTGGCCGGCCCAGGTGGACCGCCGACGTCGATGGCCGGATGTGCCTCATTAGGCTTAATTCGTGCGTTATCGGCGGCCAAGCCAGGATCAGCGGCCTGTTGTCCCGAGTGATCCGAGTGATCCGAGTGATCCGCCGGCCTGGCCGGATGCGTTAACGCCACGGACCCCGCGCTCCCGGCCGATGCGGTCAGCGCGGTCAGCGCGGTCAGCGCGGTCAGGGAGACCGAYGCGACCGGCTGCGGGGGCCACCCCTGTCGGGGCGCACCGATGCCCTTCCCACCCGGTCCGTACCCCGCTGCTCATGGTCCTGCTTCTGCTCGGGCTCCTGCTCGGACTGCTGCCCCTTGCGGCCTGCGGAAAGCGGGATGGCAAYGACGGATCATCCCCCGCAATCAGTGCCGGCGGACCCGATGAGCGAGGTGCATCGTTACCACCGGGAACCCGCGGGGAAATTCTGTCCAGTCAGGTGGTCGCGCCGGCCCCGACCGGCATCCGGGCGTGGCGGGTGATGTACCGATCCCACGCGACGTCGGGCGTCGACATTCCGGTGTCCGGGATAATCCTGGCCCCGGAGGAGAACGTTCCGGTTCCGCCGGGCGGCCGAAGAATCGTCGCGTTCGGGCATGGCACCACGGGCCTCAAGGATGCCTGTGCACCGTCGGCGGCACGACCCGCGCTGATCGCCGCCGCCTCGACTTTTCCGCTCGTCCGGGCCGGTTATGTCGTGGCCCTCACAGATTATCCGGGGCTGGGGAGTCCCGGCGAACACGCGATCTATGTTGCCGAGCCRGAGGGCAGGGCCGTGCTTGACGCGGCGCGCGCCGCCGCCGCCCTCAAGGCGACCGGTGCCGGTCGCGACGTCGTCCTCTGGGGCTATTCGCAGGGCGGCCAGGCGGTGTTGGCCGCCGGAGCGATTGCCGCCGCCTACGCACCCGAGCTACGGATCCGGGGAGTCGTCGCAACCGCCCCCCTGGCCGACCTGCCGGCGTCCCTCGCCACCTTGCAGCACAATGCCGACGGGGTCGCCTATGTCCTRCTGGCGATGATCGGGCTGTCCGTCGAGGACCGGACGATCAACCTGGACCGGGTACTCACCCCGACCGGYCGGCGACTGCTGTCGATCGCCCGCGACCGCTGCGCCACCGACCTCATCAGGGCAAGCATCGGTACGTCCGTCAGCACCGCCTTTACCGTCAATCCACTGGATCATCAGCCATTCGCAGCCGGATTCGCCCGGCAGCGAGAGGTGGCCCTGCGGAAGATGGCTCCGACCCTCGTTCTCCAGGGCGACCTCGACCTGGTGATCCGACGCCCGGTGACCGACAGCGTGGTCACCGGGCTGTGCCGGAAGGGCACGACCGTGGACTACCGGCGTTACCCCGACGCGGACCACGGCACCGTCCTCGGCGCATCGATGGCCGAGCTCACCGCCTGGGTCGCGCAGCGCTTCGCCCCGCACCCGCCGCCGGTCACCGACATCTGCGAGATGCGCGCAGCTCGGTTCGGATRACCCGTCCCCGGCTAAACGGGCCCGTCCCCGGCTCACGGCAGGGCCCGGCTCACGACAGGGCCTGTGGACAACCGTGCGCCCGAGCACACCCTGCCCATCTATGGGGACCGTCAGGTGGCTGATCCGGTAGCTGATCGGGTAGCTGATGTGGAAAACGTCGCCGCCCGCTGCCCATGGCGACACACCCACCCTGTGGATAAGTCCGCGGGCGCGGTGCAGAGCCCCCTCGGGTCRCACTGCCCCGAGGCGATAAGCGATGAATCCGCTCACCAGCACCCACGACGGTGACCGACGAAACCGCCGTCGTTCTCCCACCCCGGGCTGTGTGGAGCACCGTCGACCGACCGTCCCTCGACCTTCCACTGACCGTCCCCACCGTGCCCATCAACGGCGAAGGGGCAATCCGGCCACCAGCACCAGGCCAGGTGACCGGCAGAACCGTCAACCATCGTCCGGAGACGGGCAGCGTGGGCACGGGCGGCCAAAGCCGATGGACCCTGCCCGAGCTGGTTGATCGTCAGCTCATATCGCTCTTGCCCGGGTGGGGCATCGTCACCTGAGCACGGCCCCGTACCGCCTGGGGATCCCGTACCGCCTGGAGATATCGCCCGCACGCTGCCCATGGGAGGGCAGCCATCGGAGGGCAGCGTGCGGGACCGGTGGAACCCGCGGAATCCGCCGACGCCGTGCTCGGCCAACTCGGCGACTGCGGCGGAGATCACGCGAGTGTCGATCGTCGTATCCCGGGGCCGTCCCCGTCGCGGTCGGTCGAGCTCACCGGTCTTCTCCTCCGCCGTCCGCTCAGGCTAGGCGGGAATCGAAGGTGTGGGCCGCGAAGTTTTTAGGGCACCAGTTTGGTTGCATAAATGTCACAGGCTCTCCGGAGCTTCGGCAACACCTGATGCACGGAGGCAACCATGGCGAACACGATCTACTCCGCCACCTCGACCRCCTGGGGTGGACGCGACGGACGGGTGGTGTCCAGCGACAACCGGGTCGACCTCCAGCTCTCCGCCCCGAAGGGCCTCGGTGGTGACGACGGACCGGGCACGAACCCGGAACAGTTGTTCGCCACCGGTTACGCGGCGTGCTTCCATGGCGCGCTCAAGGCCATCGCGCGCGGGAAGAAGATCGATATCAAGGACTCGGCGGTCTCCGTGACCGTCGGGCTGATCAGGAACGACAACGRCAGCCTGGGGCTGAGTACGCGGATCGAGGCACAGATCCCCGRCATCGAGCGGGCGAGCGCCCAGGAGATTCTGGAGGCCGCGCACGCCCTGTGCCCATACTCCGTGGCCACCCGGGGCAACATCCCCTCCGAGGTGGTCCTCGTCGAGAGCGACTGACCCGGCTCCCCTGCTCACCGGAAGATCCCCGCGCGTGCGGGGACGACGCTCG